>JAJZVS010000438.1 GCA_021845555.1 Pseudomonadota bacterium | reverse complement strand
TCGGGCGTCGTGGTGGGAGCGGACCCAGTCGCGCAGGAAGCGGGTGGGCAGCAGCACGGTCAGCTCGTCGCCGTCCAGCGCGCCGAGCGTCGCCACGCGCAGCCAGGATCGGGATTCGGCCTCGCCCAGCTCGTTCTGCAAGCGGGATTTGATCCGCGCCCACTGGTCCGCCAGATGTTCCCTCGCGGCCCGGTCGATACCGGCCGCAGCTAGCTCGGGGTGTTCCATCACGTCGCCGTCCGATGCCACCGCTCTGTGCCCCCTGTGATTTCGCGCCGGCTCTTGCGGCCGATCGCACGCGCTCCCCCTGGCCCCCCCGTCTGGAGCGGCGGTGTTTACGTCACCCGCAGCTTCCAGCCCTGCCGCGCCCTGGCACGAAAATCGCCAGGGCCGATCGTCCGACCGGGTCGTCTTAACAGCAGGTAACGAATAGGCCGAAGCGGCAGGAGCGGCAACGGCAAACTGTCATCATCCGGAGCGGGACCGGCAAAACGCAAGAAGATTGCGTTTCTTCGACTGTCGGGATGGAAAGCGTTATTAAGGTATCGGGCAATCTTTACTTGCCGGATACCTTATTCCGCGGCTCGGATAAAGCAGTGCACGACCCGGATCACGCGATCCGGGTCAAGCCACTTACTTCGCGGCCAGCGCGTTGACCCGCGCCGACAGGCGCGACAGCCGGCGGGCCACCGTATTGCGATGCGCCACGCCCTTGGTCACGGCGCGCTGCATCTCGGGCTGCGCGGCACGCAGCGCCTCCGCGGCCTGCTGCGGGTCGCCACCGGCGATCGCCAGCTCGACCTTCTTGACGAAGGTCCGCATGCGCGACTTGCGTGCCTGGTTGCGCTCGGTGCGGCGCTCGGTCTGGCGGATGCGCTTGCGCGCGGAGGCGGTGTTGGCCATTCGGTGGTTCGCTCAAAGTGGGTCGCTGCGGGAAGGCCGGGGTTGTAGGCACCCCCCGGGGGGGAGTCAAGGAAGCCGGGCGGGCGTCTCGGTTTGACAAGCAAGGCGGCACCGGCCCCCCTACGGCAGATCGGCCGCTGCGGCCTTCGCGCGCAGCAGGTCGATCAGCAGCGCGTCGCGCGCGCGCACCGTCGCCGCCATGTCCCGCCGCTGCGTCACCGCGGCCGAGCCGGCGACGATCTCCGCCTTGATCGCCTCGGTCATGCGCGTCGCGAACAGGTCCTGCCACCAGTCGTCCATCGGCTGGCCGAGGTGGTCCAGCAGGTGGCGCATCCCGCCCGCCCCGCCGGACAGATGCAGGTTCATGAACGGGCCGAGCAGCGCCCAGCGCAGGCCGGGCCCGTGCGCGATGGCGGTGTCGATATCGGCGACCGTCGCGGCGCCGCTGTGCACCAGGCCGAACGCCTCCCGCCACAGCGCCGCTTGCAGGCGGTTGGCGACGTGGCCGGGCAGTTCGCGCCGGACATGGATCGGCCGCTTGCCGACGGCCTGGTAGAAATCCATCGCCGCCTGCACCGCCCAGTCCGCGGTCAGCTTGCCGCCCACCACCTCCACCAGCGGGATCAGGTGCGGCGGGTTGAACGGGTGGCCGACCAGGACGCGCTCGGGCCGGGCGCAGGCGGTCTGCACCTCGCTGATGACGATGCCGGAGGTGCTGCTCGCCAGGACCACGCCGGGGGGCGCCGCCGCGTCGAGGTCGCGGAACAGGGCGCGCTTCACCTCCAGCCGTTCCGGGCCGCATTCCTGCACGAAATCGGCCGCCGCCGCTGCTTCCCGCGCCTCCGCCACGAACCGCAGCCGATCGGGCGAGGCGCCCGGCACGGTGCCGAGGCGTGCCGCGGCGGGGTACTGCTCCGCCACCAGCTGCCGCAGCCGGCCCTCGGCGCCCGGCGCGGGGTCGCAGGCGGTCACGTCGCAGCCGTGCGCGAGGAAATGTGCCGCCCAGCTGGCGCCGATCACCCCGGTGCCGATCACCGCCACGTGCCGAACCGTCATCGCCGCTGCTCCCTCGCCGCCGGACAAGGCGCGCTCGCGCGCCGGCGGCGGGCGGGCGAGGCGTCCCGGCACGATGCTCAGGATTACCGCTTCGGGCAAGGCCAGCCGGCGGAGGATCAGAGCCCGGTGGCGAAGCGCGCCATCACCACGATGATCGCCACCTGCAAGCTGCCCTGGAACGCCACCACCCGCACGTAGCGCCGCATCAGCCGGCCGATGCGCGGGCCGTCGGGCACCGGCTTGCGCAGTTCGAAATAGACCAACAGGTTGGTGGGCAGCAGGATGCCGAGACCCTGCACCGTCAGTACCGCGATGATCGCCAGCGCCGCCACCACCCACCAGTACCCCGGATAGGCGGCGTCCAGGAAACCCAGCCGTCCGGCCAGCACCCAGCCGGCGGTGCCGGTGAGGATCGACAGCGTCGGCATCAGGAACAGCATCTTCGGCATCAGCCGGCAGACCACCGCGCGGCGGGCGGACAGCGGCACGCCGCGCAGCACCGGCCCGACCACGAAGCCCATGAACAGGTCGATGCCGGTCCACAGCAGGCCGGAGAAGACATGCAGGAAGGTCAGCGCCCACAGGCTGCCGGAGGCGATGATCGCGCCCATCGCCACCAGCGCCAGGGCGACCCAGCCCAGGTTGCCGAGGCGGATCGGCGGTGCCGCGTCCTCCGCCGCATGGATCGTGCCCGATGACATGCCCCGCGTTCTCCCTCGCCGTTCGTGCCCGCTGTTTCAGCGTAGCGGCTGTCTTAGCGTAGCGGCTGTCTTAGTGTCCGTCCGGGAACAAACAGAGTCCTTTGAATCGGTTAGCAGATTGCCCTTGAAGTCACTGAATCTCCTGTGATTCCCTACCTCCCGCATCGATTCGGAGGCGAGGATGTGGACCGAGGAGAAC
>JAJZVS010000437.1 GCA_021845555.1 Pseudomonadota bacterium | reverse complement strand
ACCGCTGTACATGAACGCCTTCACGGACTTCACGCAGACCCCCTCCGCCTGGGGCGCCAATGCCGGCTGGACGGCCTGGTCCTGGGCGCAGACCGGCAACGCCTATGTCGGCCCGGGCTCCGGCACGATCCCGGTGGTCGGCGTGCCACTGGCGAGCAACGCCGGCGGCTGGAGCAATGCCGATACGTTCTACCAACAGATCATCGCCGGTGACTACGACGCCGACTACAAGGCAATCGTGAACGGCTGGGCGAGCACGGGCTACACCACGGTACAGTTTCGCCTCGGCTACGAATTCAACACCAGCCTGATGCCGTGGTCGCCGTCGAACAGCACGAGCGCGACGGCGAATGCCGATTTCGTGGCCGCCTTCCGCCATGTCGCCGACCTGATCCACGCTGCCGGCGCGGCCGACGGCATCACCGCGCAGGTCGTCTGGAACCCGGCTGACGTCAATTGGAGCGCGCCGCCCACGGCGCTGTATCCCGGCAACCAGTACGTCGATATCATTGGGACCGACGCCTATTCGCCCGCCTATCCGAACGATCTTACCACCTGGTCGAGCCCGTCCACCGCCACCGCCGGACCGCAGGCCGCGAACCAGAGCGACTGGGCGGCCGCCACCGTCGATCTCGAGCATTTCTGGCAGTATTCCAACGGCTCGCAACTGGACCCGACGCCGATCCTCGGTGCCACTGGCTGGTCGCTCGCGAACGCGATCACCCTGGCGCAGGAAACCGGCAAGCCGCTCGCGATCGAGGAGACCGGAGCCGGTCCGGCCGATTCCGGACTCGGGCCAAGCGACAACCCGGTGTTTCCGCAATGGCTCGCGGGGGCTCTCGCGCAGGCCAAGGCCGCGGGGGTCACGATCCAGAATGTCAACGTCTGGGATGCCGACCTGAGCGACGGCAGTTGGGCCTTCTCGAACGGTGAGAAGCCGCTGGAGCAGGCCGCCTGGGGCCAATTCTTCGGCACCGCCGCCACCGGGTCCACGGTCCCGCCAACGATCCCGACGGTCGCGCTGGGCAACGGGCCGGACGCTCTCGTCCTGGCCGTGTCGCAGGATTCCTGGGGCACCGACGCGCGCTTTACCGTCGCGATCGACGGGGTGCAGATCGGCGGGGCGCCGACGGTTGCCACCGCTGCGCAGCACGTCACCGGGGGCGTGCAGATGTTCGACATCGCCGGACAGTTCGACGCGGGCAGCCATACCGTCACGGTTGCTTTCCTCAACGGCGCCCCGAACGGCGGCGCGCCGATCGACCCCAATCTCTATGTGACCGGCGCCGCGATCGACGGCTCCGTCGCTCTCGGATCGACGCTCGCGGCGCCAGCGAGTGAAGTGCTGCGCTTCTCCTTCACCGAAGCAGCGGTCGCGAGGCTCGATTTCACCGACACCGCCGGGCACAGTTTCAGCGAACCGGCGCCGGTATCGGGCTCCACCGCCCTCTACAGCGGCCAGACTGGCCTCAACAACAATATCTACCAATGGGTATACAACGGCGTCCGCTACGTGACCCCCAGTGCCTGGGCCTATGTCGTCACCGCGCGCGTGACCGACAACACGGGCGCGTCCTACGCCCTGTCCGGCTTCGTGCAGACAGACGCGGCGCTGACCGGCGCGCCGACGGCTCCGGGCGCGGCCGCAGTCCTGACGGTCACCACCGCGCAGCGCGGCACGATCCTGCTCGGGAGCGGCAACTACGACGTTGCCTTCACCGCGGCCAATGCCTGGGGAAGCGCGGCAACCAATACCGTCACCGCCACGATGGGCAGCGGCGACGACAGTTTCACCCTCACCGGCTCGAACGGGCTTACCAATGCCGTGATCCAGGCCGGAGCAGGCAACGATCAGATGCGCTTCGTCGGCCTCGCCGGCGCAACGGTCACGGGCGGGAGCGGCACCGCCAGCGTCATAGCCGGGACCGGGACGGATCAGTTCACCGCCGGCAGCGGCACGCTGAACGTCACCGCGGGTGCCGGGACAGAGACGTTCCTGTTCCTGACCGGGGGCGGGCTGCTGACCATCGCCGACTTCAACGCCGGGCGCGACATGCTGAACGTAGACTCCGCGCTGCTGGGGTCGATGCAGGAACAGGTGCAGGCGGACGGGGTGATGATTAGCTTCGGTACCGACACAAGCCACGGCATCCTGCTGCGGGGACTTACCAGCACCGCCGGCATTGCCGTGCATCCCGTGACGGCCTGAGGAGACCCGCTCGCCCGCGGTAGCCTGCCCGCCGCCGCGCACCCGCACCCGCATGACGGCGAGAGCGCGATCGGCCAGCCCGCGGCGGCTCGCCATCACCCGGAGCCGGCGCGCCCGAACGTCGCCCCGGTCCGGACGCGGCGCAGGACGACGATCGAGCCGGTCAACAGGACGGCATGGTCCCCGGGCAAGGGCCCGAGCGACTTCCGATCAGTCCCTCTTTCGGGCCGCGGGTATGGCACCGGCGCGCCAACTCCGCCGCTCGTCAGGCCCCCACCACTCGTCAGACAAGATACCAGAACACCGCCAGCGCCAGCCAGAGCGGGATGGAAAGCAGGACCGCCAATACGATGCCCTGCGCGATCCCAAGATCGTCGTCTCGCTCGTCGTCTTCGCTATGATCGCGATCCCAATCCTCGTCGCGATCGGTAGGCTGGCCATCGTCCGCGGGCTCCTGGGGCGCCGGCATCTGCCCCGCCGGATGCTTGAACCGCAACAACGAGATCAACCGAGGGCTGACATCCTTGAGACGGCCGGGGCGCCGGCGCTCGATATCCTCCTGCGTGGATGGCGCTTCCTTTGGTCGAGACGGCACCAATCTGGAAGGCTCGTGTTCGTCTTTGGTCATCCATGCTTACATACTGTGTGATTGC
>JAJZVS010000436.1 GCA_021845555.1 Pseudomonadota bacterium | reverse complement strand
CGGCCATGACGGGAGAGGCCTCGGACCCATGCGGTGGAACGCCAAAATGAGAACTGCTGCCTTCGGAGGCCGGCAGGTCCATGATGCGAACATCGTCGCGACCATGCTGGCCCATCGTGAGCGGCGGCTGGTGACCTTCAACGGCGGGGATTTTCGGCGGTTCGCGGGGCTGATCGATGTCGTGACTCCCTGACGCATCCCGCATCGCTGGGGCGGGCGCCGGCGACAGACTGCCGAATCGCCCGCCCCTTGGCGACAGCGGTGGGACAGGCTAAGCACCCGTGCCGCTCGCCCCAAGTTCAACAAGGCCCGCAATGTCGCTCCGCAAGCCCTGGCTTCCCGCCCTGCTCGCCGCCCTGCTGCCTCTGGCGGCCTGCAGCGGCCCGGCGATCGCGCCCAACCCCACGGCGCCCAACTACATGGGCGGCCCCGGCTTCGCGCCCGGCGAGGGCACCGGCCAGGCCGGCAGCGGCAACATGCTGAAAGACCTGTTCGGCGGCGGGTCGAAGAACAACAATGGCGGCGGCGGTCCCGGCATCGGGGTGAACGCTTTCCTGTGGCGTGGCGCGCTGGACACGCTGTCCTTCATGCCGCTCGCCTCGGCCGATCCGTTCGGCGGCATCATCATCACCGACTGGTATTCCGCGCCCGGCGCGCCGGATGAGCGCTTCAAGGCCACCGCCTATATCCTCGGCCGGCAGTTGCGCGCCGACGGGGTGAAGCTGTCGCTGTTCCGCCAGAAGCTGGAAGGCGGCCAGTGGGTCGATGCCCCGGTCGATCCCGCCACCGTCGGCGATATCGAGAACAAGATCCTCGAACGCGCCCGCCAGTTGCGCATCCAGGCCAAAGCCGCGTCCTGACCGGGGCTTGCGCGCCTTTGCCTCCCCCGCGGCGCGGGAGAGGTCGGTCTGCCGCGCGAACCGGCTGAGGGCTGGGCCGCGTCCACGCCTCCCGGCGCTCGCGCCAGCGCTGCGGGAGACGGCTGCCGGGGCCTCCCCGCAGGGTTTCACAAAACCGTCAAACCCGAGCCGCCCGGACCCGCCTATAGGGCGCCAGCCAGATCGGCTTTGACGGCGCGCCCGTTGGCGTGCCCGCTCACGAGGGAGATACCTGTCTTATGTCACGTCGCAACGAAGCCGGCCGCGGGCCGAGCCGCCGCAGCCTCCTGTCCCGCACCGTCGCGGTCGCCGCGGTCGCCGGGCTCGGCCTGGGCGCCTTCACCGCCGCCCCCGCCCAGGCGCAGACGGTCAACCTGCTGGAGACCGGCTCCAGCCTGCTCTACCCGCTGTTCAACCTGTGGGTGCCGGTTTACACCAAGGCCAACCCGCACGTGCGCCTCACCACCCAGAGCACGGGCAGCGGCACCGGCATCTCGCAGGCGATTTCCGGCGTGGCGCAGATCGGCGCCTCGGACGCCTATCTGTCGGACGCGCTGATGAAGCAGCACGCGGGCATGCTGAACATCCCGCTGGCGATCTCCAGCCAGATGGTCAACTACAACATCCCCGGCCTGAACGGCACGCATCTGAAGTTCAGCGGCCCGGTGCTGTCGGGCATCTACGACGGCAAGATCACCAAGTGGAACGACGCGGCGATCGAGAAGCTGAACCCCGGCGTCAAGCTGCCGGATCATGCGATCGTCACCGTGCACCGCACCGACGGCTCGGGCGACACCTTCATCTTCAGCCAGTACCTGTCCTTCTCCACCCCGGCCTGGCAGAACGCGGTGGGCTACGGCACCACGGTCAGCTGGCCGGCCGCGCCCGGCGCGATCGGCGCCGAGGGCAACCCCGGCATGGTCAACGCGCTGAAGAACAACCCGTACTCGATCGCCTATATCGGCGTCAGCTTCCGCAACGCGATCGAGCAGAACAAGCTCGGTGAGGCGCTGCTCGAGAACCGTGCCGGCAAGTTCGTCGCGCTGACGGTGGAGACGGCGAACAAGGCGGCCGCCGAGATGGCCGCGAAGACGCCGAAGGACGAGCGGATCAGCCTGGTGTTCGCCCCCGGCGCCGATAGCTACCCGATCGTCAACTACGAATATGCGATCGTGAACAGCAAGCAGGCGAAGCCGGCCGTCGCGGCCGAGCTGCGCAAGTTCTTCACCTGGGCGATCTCCCCCAAGGGCGGCAACGCGCCGCACTTCATGGCCGCGGTCGCCTTCGTGCCGCTGCCGGCGAGCGTGTCCACGCTGAGCGCCGCGCAGATCGCCGAAATCAAGTAGGTTTCCGGGCCTTCCGGCATCGCCCGCTGGCGATGCCGATCGGTTCCGGATACTGATGCGACCAGACTGAACGACCGCCGCCGGCCTCGGGCATCCCCCGGCGCCGGCGGCGGCGTGCTTGTCTCCGGGAGAGACGATGACCTTCCGCCGCATGCTTTCCTTCGTCGCCGGGATTCTGCCGGCCAGCCTGATCGCCGTGATCGCCTTCCTGGCCATCTATTCCTGGCCCGCCGTGCGCTTCAACGGCTGGGGCTTCGTCGTCCGCAACACCTGGAACCTCGGTAATACGTACGGCTCGCCGATCCTGCGCGACGGCGTGCCGATGCTGCCCGGGGCGCAATACGGCATCCTGTTCCTGATCGCCGGCACGCTGCTCTCCACCCTGATCGCGCTGGTGCTGGCGGTGCCGATCGGGGTGGGCGCGGCGATCTTCCTGGCCGAGGCGGTGCCCGGCCGGCTGCGCCCCTGGCTGTCCTTTCTGGTCGAGCTGCTGGCCGCGGTGCCTTCGGTGGTGTTCGGCCTGTGGGGCTACGCGGTGCTGATCCCGCTGCTCGGCCAGCACGTCTTTCCGGTGATGACGCGGCTGCTGGGCTGGATTCCGTTCTTCGCCGGCCCGGCGGGCAGCGGCTACGGGCTGC
>JAJZVS010000435.1 GCA_021845555.1 Pseudomonadota bacterium | reverse complement strand
GGTGGTGGCAGGCGGGATCGGCGGTCATGAACGCCATCTCGGTCCCCGGCGCCCGGCCGGGGCCGCGATCGGCCAGCACGAGACCCAGCACCTCGGCATAGAAGCCGATCATGCGTTCGAAATCGTGCACGTAGAGACCCATGTGGGTCAGCTTGGCGCGGATCGTGCCCATGGTCGTTTCCCCCTTTGCCACGGGGCCGAGACTGGCGCGGACGCGGGGTGGCGGCAAGCGGGGGCGACAAGCCGGCGTGGTCAGCCAGGGAAGCGTTCGCGCCAGTCCCGCGGGCCCGTGCGCAGCACGCGCAGGAAGCTGCGGCGCATCGTTTCTTCCGACCCGAAGCCGCAGCGCGACGCGATGCGCTTCAGCGGCTGGCGCGTGTCGCTCAGCAGCCGGCAGGCGCCCTCCACCCGCAGCCGCTCCACCATGCGCGCCGGGGTGGTGCCGGTGGCGCCGCGGTAGCGCCGCAGGAAGCTGCGCTCGCTCATCCCCGCCTTCGCGCTCAGCGCCGGCACCGACAGGTCGCGGTCCAGATGCGCGCGCATCCAGGCATGCAGCGGCTCGAACCCCGCATCGGCGTGCTGGCTCGCCAGCGTGGCGCTGAACTGCGCCTGCCCGCCGGGGCGCTTGAGGAACACCACCAGTTGCCGCGCCACCGCCAGCGCCGCCGCGCGGCCGAGATCCTGCTCCACCAGGGCGAGGGCGAGATCGATCCCGGCGGTCACTCCGGCGGAGGTCCAGGTGGCCCCGTCGCGCACGAAGATCGGATCGCTTTCCACCCGCACCGCCGGGAAACGCCGCGCCAGCGTTTCGCACCAGCGCCAGTGGGTGGTGGCCCGGCGCCCGTCCAGCAGCCCGGCGGACGCCAGCAGGAACGCGCCGGTGCAGACCGAAACCACGCGCCCGGCCACGGCGGCGTGCGCCGCGAGCCACGCGACCAGCGCGGCATCCGCGGCGGCTGCCTGCACCCCCGGCCCGCCGGCGACGATCAGCGTGTGCACCGGCGCCGCCGCCGCCGGCAGCGGCAGCGTCGCGAGGCCGAGACCGGAGGAGGAAACCACCGCCGCGTCGGCGCGCGCGATCACGCGCGGCGCATAGGGCGGCGCCGCGCCGGCGGGGGCCAGTTCGTTGGCGGTTGCGAACACCTGCAACGGGCCGGCAACGTCCAGCAGCTGCACCGAGGGGAACGCCAGGATCTCCACGCTACGGGGCGGGGTTGGCGGGATCGGAGGGATCTTTGGCATTTCCGCCAGACCGTAGTCGTGTAGGACCGCTCTGTCCAACCCGGAGAATTCCCCATGCCGCAACCCCTTCTGATCGGCCTGCTCGTGTTCCCCAACGTGCAGCAGCTCGACCTGACCGGGCCGTTCGAAGTGTTCGCCTCGATCCCCAACGCGACCGTGCGGCTGGTGTGGAAGACGCGCGATACGCTGACGTCCTCGACCGGGTTGCGCCTGACGCCCGATCTCACCTTCGCCGAGTGCCCGCAGCTCGACGTGCTCTGCGTGCCGGGCGGCGCGGGCGTGAACGCGCTGGCGGAGGATGCCGAGACGCTGGATTTCCTGCGCCGGCAGGCCGCCGGGGCGCGCTACGTCACCTCGGTCTGCACCGGCGCGCTGGTGCTCGGCGCCGCCGGGCTGCTGGCCGGGAAGCGGGCCAGCACGCACTGGGCCTCGCACGATCTGCTGGGCACGCTGGGCGCGGTGCCGGTGCACGCGCGGGTGGTGCGCGACGGGAACGTCCTGTCGGGCGGCGGCGTCACCGCCGGGATCGACTTCGCCCTGACGCTGGCCGCCGAACTCGCCGGCCAGGCGGAGGCGGAGGCGATCCAGTTGCAACTGGAATATGCCCCGGAACCGCCGTTCGCCGCCGGCTCGCCGGAAACCGCCCCGCCTTCGGTGCTGGAACGCGTGCGGACCCGCGGCGCGGCGATGCGGCGGGAGCGCGAGGCGCTGGTCGCACGGGTCGCGGCCCGCATGGGGTAAGCAGGGTGGGGTAACGGGTGCGCGCGACAGCCCGGCTTACGCGACGCTGCCGGCGATCACCCGCCGGGCCGCCAGACCGGCGATCTCGGCCGCGGTATAGCCGTGCGCGCGCAGGATCGCCCCGCTGTGCTCGCCGAGCCCGGGGGCCACGGCGCGCGCGGTGCCCGATTCGAACGCCGGCGCACCGATCACATTCGGCAGCGGGATCGGGCCGGGCATGCCCGGCTGCGCCACCCAGGCGATCGCGCCGCTGGCCGCGGTCTGCGGATGCGCCAGGAACTCCTGGTAGGAGTTGAGCCGTTCGTGCATCACCTTGTGCGCCGCCAACCGTTCCGACCAATGCGCGGTGGCGGCGGCGGCGAACACCGGGCGCAGGATCGCGCGCATCGCCTCGGCATGGGCGATCCGCTCGTCGAAGCCGGTGAAGCGCGGGTCGCGCGCCAGCGCCGGCATCTCCATCGCGGCGCAGAACGCGATCCACTCGTGATGGCGCGCGACGGTGACGTTGATCCAGCCGTCGGCGGTGGCGAACACGCCGTTCGGCGCCGCCGGCGGCCGCAGCCCGCCCTGTTCCAGATATTGTTGCATGAGCCGTACCACTTGCACCCCGGCGGCGGCCTGCAACAGGCTCGCCTCGATATGCCGCCCCGCCGGCGCGTCGCGCCGCGCATACAGCGCCGGGGACAGCGCGGCGAAGGCGTAAAGCGCGGTGCTCATGTCGATGGCGATGATCGGGATGCGGTGCGGCACCCCGTCCTCCCCGGCGTTCTCGCCGATCAGCCCGGTGAAGGCCTGCAGCACCGGGTCCATCGCCGGACGTTCCGCGAGCGGCCCGGTCTGGCCGAAACCGGAGACCGAAACATAGACGATGCGCGGCTCGGCCGCC
>JAJZVS010000434.1 GCA_021845555.1 Pseudomonadota bacterium | reverse complement strand
CGCCGTGCCGGCGCCCTCCAGCAGGGCTTGGGCGATCGCGCGCAGGCGGTCGGCGGTGACGTTCGGCATGGCATCCTCCCTCGGTACGGGCGGCAGTATTCCCAACCGGAGCCGCCGCGCCTAGCCTCCCTCCCCAACGCAGAAACGCAGGAGGAAACCATGGCCGAAGCCGCGACCCTCTATGCCGGGACCGCCGCGACCAAGGACGGCGGCGCCGGCGGCCTGTTCCGCCGTGCGCCGGGCGCGGACTGGCAGCACGTGTTCGCCGCCGCCGACGTGCACGCGATCACGCTGCACCCGACCGATCCCGATACGATCCTCATCGGCACCAAGGACGGCCCCTATCGCAGCGCCGATCGCGGCGCGCACTGGGAGCGGCTGGGCTTCCCCGATCGCGGCGTGCAGGTCTGGTCGCTGCTGTTCGACCCCGCCGATCCGCGCACCGTGTTCGCCGGCACCGCGCCGGTCGCGGTCTATCGCAGCGAGGACGGCGGGGCGCATTTCAAGCGCATGCCCGATCCCGGCCTGCCGGAGCGGGTGCGGATGGACTTCCCCTGCCGGGTGATGCGCTTCGCCGCCCAGGGCCGGGAGCTCTACGCCACGCTGGAAGTGAACGGCGCCATGCGAAGCCGCGATCACGGCGAAAGCTGGGAAGATTGCAGCGTCGATCTGGTGCGCCTGGCCGGCCAGCCGCATCTGCAAAGCCGTATCCTCAGCGATACGGATACCGAGGGGATGCTGGACGGCCACGCCATCGCCATGACCGCGGCCGATCCTGGCGCGGTGTTCCTCGCCGTGCGCATGGGGATTTTCCGCAGCACCGACCAGGGAAAATCCTGGAAGGACATCGAGGTGGGGCGTTTCTCGCCCTATACCTATGGGCGGGATCTGCGCGTCTGTCCGAGCGATCCGAAGGTGATGTACGCGGCACTCAGCGTCGCCGCGCGCAGCCAGGCGGGCGCGCTGTTCCGCAGCGACGACCTCGGCGCCAGCTGGCGGCGGTTCGACAAGGTGACGCCACACGCCACGGTGATGGCGATCGCGCTGCACCGGAGCGACGCCGCCCAGGTGGCGTTCGCCGCGCGCCACGGCGAAGTGTTCGCCACCGCTGATGCCGGCGCGAGCTGGCAGGCGCTGCCGCTGCCCCCGGCCGGCCGGGATGTCTATGCGCTGGCCTGCGGATAGGGAGAGACGAGATGAAAGGCTACGTCCTGGCCGAGGTGGAAGTGACCGACCCGACGCAGTACGAAGCGTATCGTCCGCTCGCCGCGGCGGCGATCGCCAAATACGGCGGGCGCTACCTGGTTCGCGGCGGCGCGGTCGAATCCGTGGAGGGCGATGTGCCGCCGCAGCGCCTCGTGCTGCTGGAATTCGACAGCCCCGCGCGGGCGCGGGAGTGGTACCACTCCCCGGAATACCAAGCCGCCAAGGCGCTGCGCGAACGGGCCGCCCGCTCCCGCGTGCTCCTGCTGAACGGCCACGACCCCGGCTGACCGACCGCGCCGTTTGCCTTGCCGCGCACCCATCGCCACACTGCGCCACGCGGTTCGCAGCGATGGAGGGCCAGGAGATGCGCACGCAAGTGGCGATCGTGGGCGCCGGCCCGGCCGGGCTGCTGCTCGGCCGGCTGCTGCACACGCGGGGGATCGACAGCGTCATCCTGGAACAGCGCAGCCCGGACTACGTGCTGGGCCGCATCCGCGCCGGCGTGCTGGAACACGGCGCCTGCGCGCTGCTGCGCAAGGCCGGCGTGGGCGCGCGCATGGACGCCGAGGGCCTGGTCCACGCAGGCGTGGCGCTCTGCTTCGACGGCACCGCCCGGCGCATCGATTTCGATGACCTGGTCGGCCGCGAGGTGATGGTCTACGGCCAGACCGAAGTCACCCGCGACCTGATGGACGCCCGCGCCGCCACCGGCGCACCCGCGATCTACGAGGCGCAGGACGTCGCGCTGCACGATTTCGATCGCGACCATCCACGCGTGACCTACCGCAAGGACGGCATCACGCATGAAATCGCCTGCGACTTCATCGCCGGCTGCGATGGGTTCCACGGTGTCTCCCGCGCCTCCGTCCCGCCTGCCGCGATTCAGACGTTCGAGCGGGTCTATCCGTTCGGCTGGCTCGGCGTGCTGGTCGATCGGCCGCCGGTTTCGCCCGAACTGATCTACGTGAGCCACGAACGCGGCTTCGCGCTCTGCTCGATGCGGTCAACCACCCGCTCGCGCTACTACGTGCAATGCAGCCTGGAAGACGAGGTCGGCGCCTGGTCCGACGACCGGTTCTGGGACGAACTGCGCCACCGGCTCGACCCGGCCAGCGCCGCCACTTTGCAAACCGGCCCGTCGATCGAGAAATCGATCGCGCCCCTGCGCAGCTTCGTCGCCGAACCGATGCGCTTCGGGCGCCTGTTCCTCGCCGGCGACGCCGCGCATATCGTGCCGCCCACCGGAGCCAAAGGCCTGAACCTGGCGGTGAGCGACGTCGCCTACCTCGCCGAAGCGCTCGGCGGCTTCTACGCCGATCACAGCAGCGACGGGATCGACAGCTACTCGGTCCGCGCGCTGCACCGGGTCTGGAAAGCCGAGCGGTTCTCGTGGTGGATGACCACCATGCTGCACCGCTTCCCCGACAGCAGCCAGTTCGACCGCCGCCTGCAACGCGCCGAATTCGACCTGCTCATGGACTCCCGCGCCGCCGCCCAGGCCATGGCCGAGACCTATACCGGGCCGGTGATGTGATGGGGGAGGAAGGCCAAGGGGCGCTGCCCCTTGGAACCCCGCCAGGGGACAAGTCCCCTGGACCCCTCGGACGGCTTCGCCCCGAAGGGGGCGCTACTCGGACCAACCTTGGTCCGGGTCGCGCCCCCTTCGGGGCGA
>JAJZVS010000433.1 GCA_021845555.1 Pseudomonadota bacterium | reverse complement strand
CGCAGTCGAGAGGAATTTTCCGGGGCTTCGTGGTTGCGGGCGGACAACATCCACAACCCCAAGCTGTGCCGCCCAATCCGGTAGCAGAAGGACCCGAGTCCCCCCCGGCGGTGCCGCCGGGGGGGGGGGCGCGTCGTCACGCCCCGGTATCGTCCACGGCGGTTGCCGGCGCGGCGCTTGCCGGCGCAGCGCCTGCATAGGGCGCCGCTTGGGATGATCGAGCGGCATCAGCCGGCGCGCACGGCGATGCTGGACATGGATGCCACGCCGATCGCGACGCGCGGCAGTGCGACCAGGCGGCAGTGCGACGAGGGGGAAAACCCTTGCCAGCCGTTGCACTCCTGTTGGGCGGGACACCAGGGGGATCCGCCGCCGGACCGCCGGCGTCGGGTTGCCAAATCGCCTCCCCGCCGCCACTCTGCGCCCCAAGCGAGATCGGAGAGAACATGCGCGACTTCCACTTCCCGGGCCGCAGCCCAATCTATGCCACGCACGGCATGGCGGCGACCTCGATGCCGGCCGCGACCCTGACCGCGCTCGACGTGCTGCGCCAGGGCGGCAACGCGCTCGACGCGGCGGTGGCCGCCTGCGCCGTCTTGTGCGTGATCGAGCCGCAATCCACCGGCATCGGCGGGGACTGCTTCTGCCTCTATGCGCCGGCGGGGACGGGGAAGGTGATCGCGCTGAATGGCTCGGGCCGCGCGCCCGCCGCCGCCACCATCGACTGGTACGAAGGCGCCGGGATCGCGGCGCTGGAGAATACCTCCGCCCATGCCGTCACGGTGCCGGGCGCAATCGATGCCTGGGCGACGCTGCTTGCCGCCCATGGGCGCAAGGGGCTGGACGAGCTGCTGCAACCCGCCATCCGCTTCGCCGCCGAGGGCTGGCCGGTGGGCGACAAGGTCGCGTGGGACTGGGCGCGGCTGGAAGGCAAGCTGCGCAAGAACGGCGCCGATCCGTTCCTGCCGAACGGCGCCGCGCCGCGCCCCGGCGACATGTTCCGCCAGCCGGCGCTAGCCGAAACCCTGCGCGCGATCGCGAAGCATGGCCCGAAGGCGTTCTACGAAGGCGCCGTGGCCGCCGACATGGTGGCCAGCTTGCGCTCCCGCGGCGGACTGCATACCGAGGCCGACTTCGCCGCCGGGCTGGGCGGGGCCAATTTCGTCGATCCGATCAGCCTGGCGTGGAAAGGGTACGAGGCGTTCCAGTGCCCGCCGAACGGCGTGGGGCTGGCGGCGCTGATGATCCTCGGCATCCTGGACGGGCTGCCGACGCCGTCCGAAGGCCCGCTCAGCGCCGAACGCCTGCACCGGCATATCGAGGCGGCGCGGCTCGCCTATCGCGACCGCAACGCCTTCATCGCCGACCCGACCCAGGTGGATGTTCCGGTCGCGCACCTGCTCGATCCGGCCTATCACGCCGCCCTGCGCGGGCTGATCGACGACCGCGCGGCGCTGCGCGACCTGCCGCGCGCCGGCGAGGCGGTGCTGCCGCCGCACAAGGACACGGTGTATCTCAGCGTCGTCGATCAGGACGGCAACGCGTGCAGCTTCATCAACTCGCTGTTCGAGGGCTTCGGATCGGGAATCCTCGCCGAACGCTCGGGCGTGATGCTGCAGAACCGCGGTTTCGGCTTCCGCGTGGAACGCGGGCATCCGAACTGCATCGCCCCGCGCAAGCGGCCGATGCACACGATCATTCCGGGAATGCTCACCAAGGACGGACAGGCGGTGATGCCGTACGGGGTGATGGGCGGCTTCTTCCAGCCGATGGGCCATTCGCTGTTCCTGACCAACCATATCGAATTCGGCCTCGACATCCAGGAAGCGATGGATCTGCCCCGGCTGATGCCGATCGGCGGCAAGGTGCAGATCGAGCGCGGGATCCCGGCCGAAGTGTGCGACCGGCTGACCCGCCTCGGCCACGAACTGGAACTGATCGAGCGCCCGCACGGCGGCGCGCAGGCGATCTGGATCGACCGCGCGCGCGGCGTGCTGGTGGCGGGATCGGAGCCGCGCAAGGACGGCTGCGCGATGGGGTACTGAGACGATGACCGAACCCTGCGACCTCACCGCCGTCGAAGCCCGCCGGCTGATCGGCGCCCGCAAGCTGGCGGCCTGCGAACTGCTGGAAAGCTGCATCGCCCGGACCGAGGCGATCGATCCGGCGGTGAACGCGATGGTAGCGCGCGATTTCGACCGCGCCCGCACCGCCGCGCGTGCCGCCGACGCGGCGGTGGCGCGTGGCGACGCGCTCGGCCCGCTGCACGGCCTGCCGCTCGGCGTGAAGGACCTGGAGGACACCGCGGGCCTGCGCACCACCTACGGCAGCGTGATCTTCCGCGACCACGTGCCGGCGGCGGACGAGCGCGTGATCCGCGTGCTGCGGCAGGCCGGCGCGATCGTCATGGGCAAGACCAACACGCCGGAGTTCGGCGCCGGCGCCAACACGCGCAACGCGGTCTATGGCGCCACCGGCAATCCGTTCGATCCCGCCAAATCCGCTGCCGGCTCCTCGGGCGGCTCGGCGGTGGCGCTGGCCGCCGGGATGGTGCCGATCGCCACCGGATCGGACACCGGCGGCAGTCTGCGCAACCCGGCGGCGTTCTGCGGCATCGTCGGTTTCCGCCCGACCCCCGGCCTGGTGCCGAACGAACGCCGTCCGCTCGGCTGGTCGAACCTGCCGGTGGTGGGGCCGATGGCGCGCAGCGTGCCCGATCTCGCGCTGCTGCTCTCGGCGATGGTGGGCGACGATGCCGCCGATCCGCTCGCCACCACGGTCCACGGCACGCGGGTGCGCCGGGCCGAGGATTTCGCCGCCCCGGCCGGGATCGACCTCGCGCATCTGCGCGTGGCGCTGACGCCGGACTTCGGCTTCGCGCC
>JAJZVS010000432.1 GCA_021845555.1 Pseudomonadota bacterium | reverse complement strand
TCGAGAAAGCGGATCACATGGTCGATGAACTCGTCCATCCCGAAGCGCCCCTCGGACAGCGGGATGTCGCGCGCGTTGTGCCAGTCGGTGATATAAAGGTCGTGCTCGGGCAGCAGCACCTTGGCGGTGCCGCGCAGCAGGGTGGCGAAATGCCCCGACATCGGCGCCACCAGCAGCACGCGCGGCTGCACCACGTCGGGGTCCTTGCGGAAATGCAGGAGCGTTCCGAACGCGGTGGCATCGGCGGCTTCCTCGATCACCGCGTGGCGCTTCCCGCCGACCGCGACATGATCGAGACCGAACGGCGGCCGGCGATGGGTGATCCCGGTGCCCGAAACCACGCTGCACGCGGCGCGCAGGTGGCGCAGCGACGGCGGCGTGCTTGCTCCAAGATCAACTTGCCACAACAGCCTCGCCCCGACCTCGGCAAAGCGGCGAAACGGCGCCAGCAGATCGGCCTGGGCCTGATAGAGCTGATAGATCATCGTCGGGGGGCACCAATTTTGCTGCGGCTCGGTTTGCATCTCGCACCGCGAGGACAGTGTGATACACTGCGGTGCAGCATTGCAAGCCGCGCCGGCGCCTCCGCCCGGCGCCCGCCCTGGAGGCTCGCCGATGGCTGAGGCCACCCTGCTGATTTCCAGCAAGAACTACTCCTCCTGGTCGCTGCGCGGCTTCCTGCTGGCCAGGATGTCGGGCCTGCCGTTTCACGAACAGGCGGTCGCGGCGGACGATCCGGCCACCCGGGCGGAGTTGCTGCTGCAATCCGCCTCCATCCTGGTCCCCTGCCTGATCCACGACGGGGTGCGGGTCTGGGACACGCTGGCGATCGCCGAATATCTGCACGAGGTGCGCCCCGATTCGCAGATCTTCCCGTTGGACCGCGCCGCGCGGGCCCGCTGCCGATCGATCTCCGGAGAAATGCACTCGGGGTTTTCCGCGCTGCGCTCCTCGCTGCCGATGAATCTCCGGGTGCGCCGGCCGGGTTTTCCCATCTGGTCCGGCCCGCAGGCCGATATCGACCGCATCCTGGCGATCTGGGAGGAGTGCCTGGAGACCTGGGGCGGACCGTGGTTGTTCGGCCGACGGCCGTCGGTGGCGGACGCGATGTACGCTCCGGTGGTCACCCGGTTCGTCACCTACGATGTGAAACTGTCCGGACCGTGCGCCGACTATGCCGCGCGGATCCTGACCTGGCCCGATCTGGTGGAATGGACCGCGGCGGCGCAGGACGAGCCCGAACAGATCGACGATCTGGAAGTGGAGTTCTGAGCCGCCGCGCGATCCTGCCCCCGGAACCTACGTCCAGGGCGCGGGCGGCGGCACCGGGACCGGTCCCGCCACCTCCACGGTCGGGAAATCGGCCGGGCCGACGATCTCCAGATATTCCATGTCGGGCGAATAATCGAACAGGTAATGCGTGATGCCGGGGCGCTGGTGCACGCAGTCCCCGGCCGCCACCAGGTGCTCGCGGTCCTCGTACATGAACTTGGCCCAGCCTTTCAGCATCAGCACGATATGGAAGTCGGCGATGTGCTGGTGCCAGCCGGTACCGTGTTCCGGCGGCTGGTTGGCCTTGACCAGTTGCGCCAGCACGCGCCCGCCGGTGGCCCTGGCCACGCCGAGGTCGCGATAGAGGAAGAAATCGCGCAACCCTTCGCCCTTCCATGCGGTATCGCCCGGAAGGACATGGGAGAACTCGTTCACGCGCGCATGGTCCGACATCGGCACAGCCTCCTGGTTGGGACCGCGGCAACGGGGCGCGCGGTCCGGGGGTCGGGCCTGCTTCCGGTCGTTTCTTCCCCGGTGGCGGACATCCACGTGGCATCCGCCGATCTTGCTGCACCGCAGCGTGACACACCGCCGCCGGGGCGCGCAACAGGTTTCCGCGGATACCGCGGCGCCGGCTCTCAGTCGGCCGCCTGCTCGGTCCGCAGAAGATTGTGCCGCACCACCGCACGCTGCGCCGCCAGGCCCGGCGCCGCCAGCCGCGCCAGCGCGGCGCGATAGAGACCGAGCGCCTCGCCGCGATGCGCGGCGCCGAGCGCAACGAGCGCGTTCGCCAGATTGGTCTCGGCCATCGCCCGCGCGCGGGCCGGGGCAGCGTCGGGCAGTGCCGCCAGCGCCGCGCGCCCGGCGGCCACCGCCTCGGCCAGCAGGGCCGGATCGCCGCTCTTCTCGCCCAGCAGGCGCAGCGTGTGGGACAGGTTTTCCGCCGCCAGCCCGGCCTCGACCGCCTCCCCCGCGGCGACGAAGCCCGCGCGCGCCCCGCGGAGCAACGCCGCGGCCTCGATCAGCAGGCTGCGATCGCCGAGCGCGCCGGCAAGCAGGGTCAGCACCGCGCCGCGATTGCGCGCCATCCGCCCGGCGTCCACCGGGGCCCCCGCGGCATCGAACCCGTCACCCGCCGACTCGTAAGCGGACAGCGCCTCGGCGAGCAGATCGGTATCCCCCGACCGCTCGCCGAGCACGGTGAGCGCCGCACCCAGCGCCGCGGCGGCGCGCGGCCCGGCAGTGCCGCGGCGGACCAGGTCGCGCGCCAACACGACGGCGGAATCGAGCGCGTCCAGATTGTCCGCCAGCGCCCCGAAGGCGCGCAGGGCGGCGATGAGGGGCAACGCCAGCTCGGCCTCCCGCGCACGGGGGACCTCGCGCAGCAGCGCCACCGCCTCGGCGGCGAGCGTCACGTCCGCCTCCGCCTCCGCGCGCAGACGCAGCGCGTCGGCGTGCGCGATCGGGTCCGCCACCGGTGTCACGCCCCCTTGCGCAACTCGGCGAACACGCGCTTGGCGCAGAGCAGCGCCTCGCGCACCAGCGGCGCGCCGATATAGCCTTGCAGGTGCAGGATCGCTTCCGCCAGCTCGTCCTCGGACCAGCCCTGGTTG
>JAJZVS010000431.1 GCA_021845555.1 Pseudomonadota bacterium | reverse complement strand
CCTTATATTGCCGACCGATATCAGCGTGCTGGTTTCGGAAGGGGGGGTCCATATGTTACGGAGTTCCAAACTCGGGTGTGGATTGCCCTTAAGCACAACGGACGGGTGGATGAACCCTGGATCGAACACAAGACTCAGGCCGTAAGTCTTCGATAAGCCAAACGTGGCTAGGACCCCGCCGCCGTGATTCACTACCTCGAAACGGGTGGCCTTCACGACATCGCTTTTTCGGAGGCCCGCCAGATGAAGGTGCCCCAAGCCCGGCAATTTCGCGCCAGTGATGACTGCGGCAACAATGATCGCGACCAAGCCGATCGCCGTGGTGGCGAGCACTGCGCCGCCGATCACCACCCACGCCATGCGCCGAAGCCGTCGCTCAAGCTGTGCGACCCGCGCCATCAATGCCAGGGCATCGCCTTCGCTTTCGGTCATTGTGTTCCCCGTGCTGGTCCTTGGTTGCGTCTGCCGCCGTATGGTGCGCCCGCCCGTGGCCGAAGCGGTCGGGGGCGCTCATTCGATACCCCACTCGACAAGCTGGCATCCGACCGGGCCGAGGTTGCGGACACAGCGGCGCGCGACTGGGCGCCGGTAGCCGGCCCAACTCCACGACGGTTGTGCGGGCGGCGCGCTCATCGGGTCAAATACCCGCTGCTCAATGGCGCTTGATCGGCCGCAGCCGGCGGCGGCCAGACGTGCCAGTGCCGCGATGGGCCGACCGGTGGGATGATGCAGCCGCCGAGTAACAGCAGGCGCAACAAAGCCAGGATCGTCTTCATTCTACCCCTCCACCCGCTTGAGCGCGGAACCAGTCGCCCGGCTCGGGCTGCATCGGTCCGGCCGCGAACGGCTTGGTGGGATCGAAGGCCATCAGTGCACCGCGACCCAGGCGCCATTCGTGCGGCGATACCGAACGCCGCCCTGTTCAACAATCGTGCCCTCGGGCAGATCGCCCTGCGCGACCGTCGGCGCGGTGTTCCCTAGCGCCGCTGGGGCCGGCATCGGCATACACTGCGCCGAGGTTAAGAGGTTCCGCAGCTCTCCTCCCAGTCCGACCATGCACGCCTCAAGCTGTCCGGTCCCGGTATTCAGGCGCCATACCTCCGCAGTGATGCGAGACATTTCCAGCCGCCAAGGGCACTTGGGGCTGCTTGGTGGTATGCTGGCCGCGCCGACTGAAACGGCGGCGGCCACCCCGATCAGCACCCCTACCGGGATCGACCTCCCGTCGAGGTTCCGCATCATGCCCTCCGATCCTATACGCCGATCGCCAGATAGGGCCCCGCAACGCGAGAAAGCGCAATGTGCCGCCATCGCACCACTCCCCGCGGGCCATCCCGGTCGGTCACCATGGCACCGGGCGACCGGTCGCCATGGCAGCATCGGGACGGGCGTGAGTGAAATTGCACCCGCCCCCGTTCCCGCCCCCAGGAAAAATCGGGCCGCCCGCCCACTCGCTGCTCCGCATCCGCACCATCCGCCGCAACCGTCGCAGAAGGCGCGCGATCCTGCGCTGGCCCAACTCTGCTCGCACGGAAGGACCCACCGATGACCGCGATCTATGTCGATGCCGACGCCTGCCCGGTGCGCGAGGAGATCTATCGCGTCGCCGCGCGGCACGGCCTGGACGTGTTCGTCGTTTCCAACGGTTCGCGTCCGATCCGCCCGCCGGGGATGGCCAGCGTCCACATGGTGATCGTCGGCGCGGGCGCCGATGTGGCCGATGACTGGATCGCCGAGCGCGTCACCGCCGCCGACCTGTGCGTGACGGCCGACATCCCGCTCGCGGCGCGCTGCCTGGCGAAAGCGGCGCGCGCGCTTTCCCCCACCGGGAGGCCCTGGACCGGGGACAATATCGGCAACGCCCTGGCGGGGCGGGAGGTGGCGCGCCACCTGCGGGAGATCGGGTTGAAGACAGGCGGTCCCCCGCCGCTGACCAAGGCCGACCGCTCCCGCTTCCTCAATGCGCTGGAGACGGAAGTGCAGGCGGCCCGGCGCGCGGCGGTCTGAACGCTTCCGTTGGCGCGATGAGTGCCCTCGCGCGCAGAAACCTGTTGCCTCGCCCCGGGCGGATGTTCTAGATATGTTCTAACGCCCATGACCCCCACCCCCCTCCGCGACCGCATTACCGGCCTCATCGCCTGGCTGGCCGACCGCATCGCCGGATCGGGCGGTTCGGCGGGGCGCGATCACACGGAGGGCGATCACGCGGGCCTGGAACCCGCGCAGGCCGGCGCCCTGCTCGCGCGGCTGCGCCATCTCGCCGCCCGGTTCCGCGCCGTCGCCGCCACCCCGATCCCGCCCCCGCGGCCCGCCCCCGGACCTCGCTCTGGGCCGGCCGAGCCGCGATTCGTTCCCACCCACAGCGTCCGCGACCTGTCGGCGGACCCGCCGCCCGAGCGCACGGGGCTGCCGCGTTCCTGGCGCTGGCTGGCGCGGCTGGTCCCGCAAGCCGCCGCCGCCCGCGCGGAGCTGGAAGCGCTGCTGCGCGACCCGGCCCTGGCCGACATGCTGGCGGCCGATCGCCGGCTGGGGCCGATCCTGCGCCCGCTCGGCTGGATGCTCGGGGTGGAGCGCGCGCTGCTGCCCCCATCGCGGCGGCGGCGCGGGCCGGTGATCCTGGTGCCCGGCGGGCGCGCGGCGGTCGCGGCGGCGGCGGCCGACTACGCCGCCGCACGGGCGAAGGCCGCCCCCGGGACGGACATTCTGGCGCTTTGTTGCCTGCCCGCCAGGGGGCGGCGGGACCGGCGGCCGGTCTGGCGCGGGTGCGCGGGGCTGGCGCCGGCCGGCGGGGCGGAAATTCCGGCCTGAGCGGGCGGGCGGACGCATGCCGTAATCGTTACGATATCGGACCTAAATCCCGTCCCCGGGGCGCGGGTCGGTCTCCGGGT
>JAJZVS010000430.1 GCA_021845555.1 Pseudomonadota bacterium | reverse complement strand
CATTGAAGCGGACCTTGCGCCAGGCTGAGGTGGAAATCGTCAAACGGTCCGATCAGGCCAAGGGCTTCGTTCTCCTACCCAGACGATGGGTGGTCGAACGCACGCTGGCTTGGCTGAACCGATGCCGCCGGCTGGCCAAGGATTGGGAAAACCTCAACGTGAAAGCCCGCGCCTTCCTGTATCTTGCCTCCATTCGCTTGATGGTCAGAAGGCTATGCCGCGAGTAGAAATGTTCCCGGACAGACTCTCAGATCGGCAGCGGCGCCGCTTTCATGCGTTCCATGGCGAATCGGCTGGTGACGTTGCGCAGCGGCAGGGCCTCGATCAACCGGCGATAGAACCCGTCATAGGCGGCAATGTCGGGGACGACCACGTGCAGCACGTAGTCCACGTCCCCGCTCATGCGCCAGGCATCGACGATCTCGGTCATGCCGGCGACGACCTTGGCGAAGCGGTCGAGCCAGTCGGCGGAATGATCGGCGGTTTCCACCGCGACGAACACCGACACCCCGAGGCCCACCTTGGCCGGGTCGATCAGCGCCACCCGGCGCAGGATGATGCCAAGCTGCTCCATGCGCCGGATGCGCTTCCAGCACGGGGTGGCGGTCAGCCCCACCTTATCGGCGATCTCGGCAAGGGAGAGCGAGGCATCGACGCTGAGGAGCCGCAGAATCTCGCGGTCCACGCGGTCGAGGTCCTTGTCGGCGGCCATGCAGGGTCTCCCTCGCGCTTGAATCGGGACTTCTGGGAGGAAATCCTCGTGCGCAGGTCTCTAGGCCAGACGGAAAGAAAATTCTACTCCCGTTTGGCGAAAAATCACGGCGCTGCCCGAGGCTGCCGCGCAGCCGCCTCGTCCCGGCGCGGCGGCTGCGCGCCGCCCTTGCGCGCGGCCAGCGTGGCGCGCGAGTCCGCGTGCAGCGCGATCCAGTGCGTGCCGTTCTTCCAACGCACGAGCAGGGCGACGAACCCGCCGCGCGCCATCGCCGCGCCGGCCAGCCGCGCTACCTGGGCCGGCACGGTGACCGCCTGGGTCTGCACCTTCTCGATCACGTCGCCCGCGCTGATCCCGCGCAGATAGGCTTCGGACTGCTTGTCCACCGCCACCACCAGCACGCCGCGCGCTGCGTCCAGCTTGTATTCCCGGCGCGCCAGCGGCGTGATCGGCGCCAGCAGCAGCCCGAGGTCGGGCGAGGGCAGCGGCAGCGTCGCGCCCGGCGCGGCGAGCATCGCCCCGCGCGGTTCCATCATATGCGGCCAGGCGCGCACCGTGACCGGCACCGCCATCGGCTTGCCGTCGCGGCGGATCTGCAGCACCAGCTTGTGTCCGATCGGCGTCACCGCGACCTCGCGCAGCATCGCCCGCGCATCGGGTGGATCGTCCACCGCCTGGTCCCAGTAGCGCAGGATCACATCGCCGGTGTGCAGCCCCGCGGCGCGTGCCGGGCTGGCGGGATCGAGGCCGGTGATCACGATGCCGCGCTGCCCCGGCATGCCGAAGGCGCGCGCCAGATCCGGGGTCAGGTCCTGCAACTGGGCGCCGATCCAGCCCACCGGGGCGGCGCGCGGATCGAGCAGATGGCGCACCACATAGCGCACCACGGACGAGGAGATGGCGAAGCCGAGGCCGTTCGATCCCTCGTTGGGCAGGTTGGTCAGCAGGATCGTATCGACGCCGACCACGTCGCCGCGCGTGTCGATCAGCGGACCGCCGGAATTGCCGTGGTTGATCGCGGCATCGGTCTGTACGTAATCGTCGAACGGGGTCTTCATCAGGTTGCGGTTCAGCCCGCTCACGATCCCGGCGCTGAGCGAGGTGCCGACCCCGAGCGGATTGCCGATCGCCAGCACCGGATCGCCTGGCCGCACCGCGTCGTCATGGGCAAGCTTCAGCACCGGCAGAGGATGCCCGGCATCGACCTTCAGCACCGCGAGATCGACCATCGATGCCGCGGCCACCACCTTCGCCGGCAGTTCGGTGCCGTCGTTCAGCCGCACGGTGATGCGGAAGGCGCCGGCGATGACGTGTTTGTTGGTGACGATGACGCCGGAAGGATCGACGATGAAGCCGGTGCCGACTTCCTCCTCGCGTTCGCCGATGCCGGCGTGCGAGGCGCTGGTGTCGATCGTCAGGACCGAGATGTTGACGACCGCGGGCACCGCCTTGCGCGCGATCGGCCCCCAGCCGGCGAAGGGCGCGGCGGCGCGGGCGCAGACCGGCGCCGCGAGGCTGGCGAGCGCCAGGCCAGCCGCCACGAACCACGACAGGCCCGCAGAGCGCCAACGAGAAACCGGGGCGTTGCCGCCCCGGTTCCCATGGCCGCTCGCGCGACTAGTGCTTCTTCTTGGCGGAACCATTGCCCGGAGAGCCACCCTGGTTCTCGCCGTGCTTGAGAGTGGCCGCGCCGTTGCCTGCCGCGCCGCCCTGATTGCTCATCCCGCTCACCTTCGCCGCCCCGTTGCCGGGCGAGCCGCCGGTCTGGTCCGGCCCGGCCGCCATGGCGAGGCCGGCGCCACCCAGGGTGAGAGCGGTTGCCATCGCCGCGATCATCAGACTTTTCATGCGATCCTCCAGAGGGTTCCGCCGGCCGGGTCGTCCCGACGGCCGCGTTAACCTGGGGCCGACCGTCGGAGACGGCAAGCCCCTCCGGGCGGGACTGGTATGAGGGCGGGTCAGCCCTGCGAGCGGTTCATGCGACGAATGTCACCGTCGCTTCGCCCAGCCCGGCGAAGCGAACCGTGCAGGTGTCGCCCGGCTTCAGGAAGCGCAGCCCGGTGAAGGTGCCGCAGGTCACGAACTGGCCGGCGCGGACGCCGCGCCCGTCGCGCAGCATGTTGGCCAGCGCGGTGGCCACGCGCAACGGATCCCCGCTCGGGTTGCCGCCGTTCTGG
>JAJZVS010000429.1 GCA_021845555.1 Pseudomonadota bacterium | reverse complement strand
GGGCCGCGCGGAATATTTAGGCGGGGCCGCGATGATCGATGCCATGTCGAGCACGCGGATGCCGGCAAGGGGGCCAGTGCTCATGCTTCGGTGCCCGCGGGTTGCAGCGCCCCCTCGGGCCGATAGGCCGGGGCGTGGCTCAGGTCCACGATATCTCCCGCTTCAAGATGCTGCGTCTCCGGCAGCATGGCGTAGCCGATGATCAGGAGCACCGAGATCAGGGCTGACGACTGGATGGCGTGTGCGATGCCTACCCAGCTCGCCAGGATCTGGGTCACGGACGGCGCCGCGATCGAGACCACCCGCCCCAGACCGAGTGCCCAGCCGAAGCCGGATGCGCGGATCTCAGTCGGGAATATCTCGTTGAGGAACACCAGTCCGATGGCCCACTCGAACCCCATGAATCCGCCGCCGAGCATCTCCAGCGCGCCGAAGGTGGTGATCCCGTGATTGCCCTGCCACCAGAGCCAGGTCACCACGATCCCGACGAAAGCACCGATGATCGCCGGCCGTTTCCGGCCGAACCAGTCAGCCATGAAGGCACCGATCCAGGCGCCGAGGAAACCGCCGCCGACAAAAAGCAGGGTAAACCACCCGGCACCGGCCGGCGTCAGGCCGTAGGCGTGGACGACGTACGCCGCGATGTAGAAGGCGAGCGCATAGTACGAATAGGCGAGTGCGATCGAGATCAGCACGCCCGCAATCAGACGCCGTCGGTACAGCGGCACTGCGAGCGCCCGACGCAGCGTCGTCCGTCTGACGTTCCGCCGTTGTACGTCCGCCAGCACGGCGAGATAGCGCGGGGATTCCTCCAGGCGAAGGCGAGCCGCCAGGATCAGCCCCGCCGGGACAAGGGCGAACAGGTAGGCCGAACGCCACCCGAAGCCCGGCACCAGGGCTTCGAAGACGAAGATCGTGAAGAAATATCCCAGATGCCAGAACGTATATGTGCCCACGATCGCCTTGCATCGGCGGGCCTTGTTCCAGACCTCCGCAACATAGGGAAAGCCGACCGAGAGTTCGCCCGCGCCACCGATGCCGGTCAGCGCGCGCAGGCCGGCGATCGCGCCGATTCCACTTGCAATCCCGACGGCTGCGGTGGCGACGCCGTACGAGACGATGGAAACCCCAAGCGTCAGGCGGCGGCCGAAGCGATCCCCCAGGACCCCGAACAGGATGGTGCCGCCGGTATATCCGATCAGGAAGATCGATCCCACCAGGCCGGCCAGGGTGGTGGTACTGATGTGCAGGTCCTGCGACATCAGAGGCACCGTCAGGGCGTAGATGACCGAGGCGTAGCTGTCGAAAAACAACCCGAGTCCGCATGCCATCGTTACCAGCAAGCGTGCTGGGAGGCTGATGCCATCGTGATCGAGCACGACCGCTTGTTCCGTGGACATGATTCCGTCTCCGCGCGTGTTGGGCGCCTGACTGGGGTGGCTGGCTGGATCAATCGGCTGCAGTTACGCCCGGTAGAACGGCTTGTCCCCGCAGATCGTCACCCGATGCGCGCGCCGGCTGTGCGGGAAGTAATCCCACATCGCGTGGTGCATCGCCGCGCGGTTGTCCCAGAACGCCACCGATCCAGGCTGCCACTTGAAGCGGCACTGGTATTCGGGTGTCTCGGCGTGGTCGTACAGCATCTCCAGCAGCGCGTCGCTCTCGTCGCGGTTCAGACCCTCGATCGCGGTGGTGAAGCCGCGGTTGACGAACAGCGCCTTGCGGCCGGTTTCCGGGTGGGTGCGCACGACCGGGTGCACCGAGCGGGGGTAGGTCTTGCCGCTGTCGTTCCACCCATAGCGGCCGCGATAGACGTGCTCGCCGTCATGCACCGCGTTCAGACCTTCCAGGAAGCGCTGCATCGGCGCCGACAGCGTCTCGAACGCGGTGTACATGTTGGCGAACATCGTATCGCCGCCGCCGTTGGCCGGCGTCTCGTGCATATAAAGGATGGACCCCATCGGCGGCTCGGGGTCGCAGGAGACGTCCGAATGCCAGACCTCCCCGGCCACGCGCTTCGATTTCTCATTCGCCTGGATCAGCAGGATTTCCGGATGGCCCTCCAGCAGGTTGGGGGACGCGGGATGGAGGTGCAGCTTGCCGAAGCGGCGGCCGAACGCCTTGTGCTGCTCGGGGGTCATCTTCTGGTCGCGAAAGAAAATCACCACGTGACGCATCAGCGCTTCGTGGATCGCGTCATGCTGCTGGTTGCTGATCTCGCCGCCCAGATCGACACCGAAAATCTCGGCCCCGATGGTGGGGGTAAGCGGGCGCACCTCGATCGCGGTCTGGCTCATGGCGGTTCCTCCGGGGGTTTCTGATTTCTTGACCGGGAGGCTAGGAGATGCCGGCGGGGCTTGTCAACGCAATCTGTGTTAGATATGACGCCATTAATGGCGCCAATCCAGACCCCCGCCCGAGACTCCCCCATGCTCGCCGACCGCCTCACCCCGGGCGCCGTGGCCGCGCAGCTGCGGGGGCGCATCGCCAGCCACGCCATCCCGCCCGGCGCCCGCCTGCGCGAATGGGACGTGGCCAAGGAATTCGCGGTGCCCCGCCTGACCGCGCGGGATGCGCTGGATGTCCTGGCGCACCAGGGCTTCGTCGAACGGGAGCCGAACCGCGGCGTGCTGGTTCCCCGGCGCGATCTGGCCGAGGTGCTGCGCCTGTTCGAACTGCGCGAGGTGAACGAAGGTCTCGCCGCCCGCCGCGCTGCGCGCGACGCCCCGGCCGGGAGCTGGGACGACCTGATCGCCGCCTTCGGCGCCCCGATGGAGGCGATCGTGGCGCGCCAGGACCTCGACAGTTACGTCCGTACCTACGACCGCCTGCACCAGCGGCTGATCGCCGCCGCCGCCTCGCCGCCGCTGGCCGAGTTGCTGCAACGCCTCAA
>JAJZVS010000428.1:2473-2898 GCA_021845555.1 Pseudomonadota bacterium | reverse complement strand
CGGCCACAGCGCGTAATCGTTCGGCCAGGCGAAGAACTGGCGCACGATCGCCGGGTCGTAATGCGGGCTCACCCGCCCGTCCGGCAGCCGGCGCATGGAGGTCTCGGCCAGCCGCTTCCACTGCGCGTCGGTATGCGCGCCGAACGGGGCGTAGATGGTGCGGAAATAGGCTTCGAGTTCCGCCATGGTGGCGAAGGCGGGCGGGTTGCCGACGTAGGTGCGGATGCGCTCGGCCGTGGCCGCCGGGAAGGTCGGGCCGATATCGTTGATCACCAGCCTTGTGATGCGTTCGCGCAGGCCGCCGCCGGCGACGTGGATGCCGAGCGAGCCGCCCATCGAGGTGCCCACCCAGGCCACGCGGTCCAGGCCCAACGCATTGAGCAGCGCGGCGGCCAGGGTTGCGTAGGCGGCGAAGCAATACTCCC
>JAJZVS010000428.1:0-2463 GCA_021845555.1 Pseudomonadota bacterium | reverse complement strand
TCGGGGCAGAGGACGCGCCAGCGATCGGCCAGCGCGGCGGCGAGATCGTCGAAATCCCGCCCGGTGCGCGCCAGCCCGTGCCAGGCGATCAGCGGCGGCGCGTGCTCGGCGCCCCATTCGGTGAGGTGGACCTCATGGCCGAGCAGCGTCAGGTAGCGCGAGCGGGCGCCGGCGGGCGCAGGGAGGGTCATGGGAGGGGTCCTTCGCGTTGGCTCAGGGGTTGATTAGACAGCATGATCCGCGGGTATGCAGGGGTCCCGTTCGACGGCGGGCCCTTCGTGGACGAAACCGCGGTCCGGCACGGCCCCTCCCGTCGTGGCCGGCCCTCGCGCCGGCCATCTGCCTCCGGTCGGGCGAGCCGGTCCGGTAAGCGCCCGAGAAAAGCCTGCTGGGGTGCGGCGCGGCGGCCCGCGCCACATGATGAAATTCCCGTCTCTTTCCCCCTTGCCGCCGGGGCGGCAGACTGGGGCCCAATGTCCGCGACCCACACCGAGGTTCCCCACCGCGCCCTGCTCACCGGCTGCGCCATGATGGCCACCATGATGCAGGCGCTGGACATCAGCATCGCCAACGTGGCGCTGCCCTACATGCGCGGCGCGCTGTCGGCGAGCGAGTCCGAGATCACCTGGGTGCTCACCTCCTACGTGATCGCCGCGGCGATCATGACCGCCCCGGTCGGCTGGCTGGCGGTTCGATTCGGACGCAAGCGGCTGTTCATTACCTGCCTGATCGGATTCACCATCGCCTCGATGCTGTGCGGTGCCGCCGCAACGCTGGATGAGATCGTGGCGTTCCGGCTGCTGCAAGGGATGTGCGGGGCGGCGCTGGTGCCGCTGTCGCAGGCGACCATGCTGGATATCTACCCGTTCTCGCAACGTGCCTTTGCGATGGCGATCTTCAGTTCGGGCGTGATGGCGGGGCCGATCCTGGGTCCCGAGCTCGGCGGCTATCTGACCCAGACCTATTCCTGGCGCTACGTGTTCTACGTGAACCTGCCGTTCGGCATTCTGGCCGTGACCGGGCTGATGCTGTTCATGCCGCGCACGCCGCTGCGCCCGGAGCTACGCTTCGACTGGCGCGGGTTCATGGTGCTGGCGATGGGAATCGGCGCGCTGCAGCTGATGCTCGATCGCGGCCAGGAACTCGGCTGGTTCGGCTCGCGCGAGATCCTCATCGAGACGACCCTGGCCGGGCTCGGCTTCTTCCTGTTCGTGGTGCACATGTTCACCGCCCGCAAGCCGTTCCTGCCGGCAGGCATGTTCAAGGACCGCAATTTCATCACCGCGATGCTGCTGCTGCTGTGCACCACCAGCGTGATGCTTTCCACCACCGCGCTGCTCGCGCCGTATCTGGAGACGCTGGCCAACTACCCGGTGCAGACCGCCGGCTTCGCGTTGTCGCCGCGTGGGCTCGGCACCATGTCGGCGATGTTCTTCGCCAGCTGGCTGTCGAAATACGTCGATCAGCGCAAGATCATGGCCGGCGGGCTGCTGCTGCTCGGCTTGATGCTGCACGCCATCAGCTTCTGGACGCCGGACGTGAGCGAGCGGCAGATGATGCTGACCCTGGTCGGACAGGGGGCCGCAGTCGGGCTGATCTTCAACCCGGTGACGGTGATCGCCTTCGTCACCCTGCCGGCGCGGTTCCGCGGCGACGCGACCGCGTTGCAGGCGCTGACCCGCAACATCGGCCAGGCGATCGGCATTTCCGTGACCACCTTCATGCTGGCGCGCAGCGAGCAGACTTCGCACGCCGATATCGCGGCGAGGATCACGCCGTTCGACCGCGTGCTGCAGGCCCGCACCCTGGCGGGGCGGCTCTATGATCCGGCGACGCGGCAAGGTGCGGCACTGCTCAATGCGGCGATCAACCGGCAAGCGGAGATCATTGCCTACAACAACGATTTCCACATGATGGCGTTCGTGGTGATCCCGCCGCTGCTGATGCTGTTCCTGCTGCGCGGTCCGCGGGCGCGCCAACCGGCGGAGTAGAGCCGGACGCGCTCCCTGCCCGCGCGCGGGAGACGCGCCCCGCATCGGGCCCGGATGTGCCACCGGGGATGCAAACGAGTGCCGCAGTCACTGCCATATGCTCACCAGACAATCGAATACGTGTCATCGATTTGTTAAAAGCCAACGACCGGGCCGCACGAACCCCCATCGTTCAGACCCGTCCGGTCGCGCCACCTTGCCCTCGCCTCGCCGCGACAGCGCGACCTGGGCCGGCGCACCCGCATGCGAGAGCCCGGAGCAGCCGGAGGTCGCACGCCGCCGCCAAGGCCCGCCCCGGCCGGGAGCGCCCCGCGGCGATCCACGCCTGGGGCGCCATGGTCGCCCGGCGGCGGCCCGGCCGGAGGTTTCGCCCGGCCGGTTAACCCGATTTCAACGATTGCGTGGTCTTATGGCGCCGTGACCAACCCCGCGCCCCATCCCCTGGCCGTGCGTTTCGCCCAGATCGTGGCGT
>JAJZVS010000427.1 GCA_021845555.1 Pseudomonadota bacterium | reverse complement strand
AGCGCTGTTCCTGAAGGCGGTGCTGCTGCACCAGGCCGGCAAGAACCAGGACGCGGACGCGCTGCTGGACCGGCTGCAACCGCTGTTCCCGCGCCTGCCGAAGGGATTCTTCCTGCAGGCGGCGGTGAAGGAGAACCTCGGCCAGCTGGAACAGGCGGCGGCGGCGGCGCGGCACTACGTGGCGGCCGCGCCCGACGACCCGAACGGCGCCAAGCTGCTGGCGGAGATCGAGTTCAAGCTCAACCGACCGGATCGCGCGATCCCGGCGCTGGCCAAGCTGGTGGCCGACGGAAAGGCTGATGCGCAGACCTACGACATGCTCGGCCGCGCCTATGCGGCAACCGGCCAGACCGCGGAGGCGTCGAAGGACTTCCAGCAGGCCGCGACCCTCGCCCCCACCAATGTCGGCGTGCGGACCCAGTTGGCCTCCACCATGCTGCAACTCGGCCGGCCGGACGCGGCGGTGACCGATCTGGAACACGCGCTGACCCTGGCGCCGAAGCAGCCGCAGGTGGGGGAGGCACTGTTCCTCGCCGCGCTCCGGACCGGCGATCTGGACAAGGCGACGGCCGCGCTCGCCAAGGTGCGCGCGGCGCAGGGCGATACGCCGGTGGTGCGCAACCTGACCGGGTTGTTGCAACTCGCGAAGCTCGACGTTGCCGGCGCCACCGCGACATTCGAGGGGATCGTCAAGCAGGATCCCGCCTTCATGCCGGCCCGCATCAATCTTGCCCGGGCCCAGGCGATGGCGGGGGACAAGGCGGCGTTCGAAGCCACGCTGGGCGATATCCTGAAAAAGACCCCGGCGTCGGAGCCAGCGCTCACGCTGCTCAGCAACGATCTGCTCGCCACCGGGCGGGCGCCGGCGGCGGTCGGGCTGCTCGAAGCGGCGCACAAGGCCGCCCCCAAGGACATCCGCCTGACCTTGCGGCTGGGCGATCTGCTGATCCGCACCGGCAGCGCGCAGAAGGCGCTCGATCTGGTGAAGCAGGAAGCGCCGACCGGCGCGCCCGGCCCGGCACTGCTCGGCTTGCAGGCGGCGGCGGAGCTCGGGCTGAAGCAACTGCCGGCGGCGCGGGACACGCTGACCAAGCTGGTGGCGCTGGAGCCGCGCGCGCTGGTGGCGCGGCGCGAACTCGCCGCGTTGCTGATCCAGAAGGGCGACTACGCCTCCGCCCGCGATCTCATCAAGACCGGCATCTCGCTGTTTCCGAACGACTACCAGCTCTATGTCGATTACGCGATGATCGACTTCAAGCAGAGCGGCCTCGCGACCGCGCTTTCCACCGCGGACGCGCTGCACACCCAGAACATGACCTTCGTGCCGTTGCAGGCGCTGCGCGGCGACCTCTATCTGGCGGCCAAGAAGCCGGAGGACGCACTGAAGGCGTACGAGGCCGCCAACGCGAAGGAGCCGTCGCTGCTGCTCACCACCAGGATCGCCGCGGTGCTGCAACAGACCGGCAAGGTCGATCAGGCGATGCAGGTGCTGAAGGACTGGCTCGCGAAGCATCCCGACGAGCTGCAGGTGGCGAGCGTGCTGTCGGGCATGGACATCGCGCGCAAGAACTACCCCGAGGCGCGGGTCTATCTGAAGCAGGTGCTGGCCAAGGCGCCGCATGATCCGGCCTCGCTCAACAACCTCGCCTGGATCGACCAGAAGCTGGGCAAGCTGGACGAGGCGCGCACCCTCGCCGGGCAGGCCTATCTGCTGGCCCCCTCGCCGCAGACCGCCGATACGCTGGGCTGGATCCTGGTTTCGGCGAACCAGCCGGCGCAGGCGGTGGTGCTGCTGCGCCAGGCGCATGCCGGATCGACCGATCCGCGCATCGCCTATCATTACGCGGTGGCGCTGAATGCCACCGGGAACAAGGCGGAGGCGATGAAGCTGCTGCATGTCGCGGTCGCCTCCAAGGTGAAATACTCGGAGAAACCCGACGCGGTGACGCTGCTCGACAAGCTCACCAAGGGATCGTGAGCGGCACACTGCGGCTGCTGACGTTCTCGACGCTCTACCCCAACGCGGCGCAGCCGACGCACGGGGTGTTCGTCGAGACCCGGCTGCGGCAGTTGCTGGCCGGCGGGGCGGCGACCAGCACCGTGCTGGCGCCGGTGCCGTGGTTTCCCTCCGCCTCTCCGCGCTTCGGCGCCTGGGCGACCTTTGCGCGCGTGCCGCGGGCGGAAACCCGGCACGGGATCGCGCTGCATCATCCGCGCTATCCGGCGATCCCGCGGGTGGGCATGAGCCTTGCCCCCTGGCTGCTGTATCGCGCCGCGCTGCCGGCGCTGCGGCGGCTGATGGCGGCGGGCCTGACGTTCGACGCGATCGATGCCCACTACGTCTATCCGGACGGCGTCGCCGCGGTGTGGCTCGGCCGCGCGGTCGGCAAGCCGGTGGTGATCACCGCGCGCGGGACCGATGTGAACCTGATCCCGCGCTACGCGATCCCGCGCCGGCTGATCCAGGGCGCAATCGCCGGCGCGGCGGCGCTGGTCACGGTCAGTTCGGCGCTGCGGGAGGCGCTGCTGGCGCTCGGCGCGCCGCCGGAAAAAGTGACGGTGCTGCGCAACGGCGTCGATACCGCGCTGTTCCACCCGCCCGCGGATCGCGCGGCCGCCCGCGCCGCGCTCGGCCTGTCCGGGCCGACGCTGATCTCGGTCGGCCATCTGATCGAGCGCAAGGGCCACCATCTGGCGATCGAGGCGCTGGCCGCGCTCCCCGGCTGGACGCTGCTGGTGGTGGGGGAGGGGCCGGAACGGCCCCGCTTGGCCGCGCTTGCCGCGCGGCTGGGCGTGGCGGAGCGGGTGCGGTTGCTCGGCGCCCGACCGCAGGCCGATCTGCCGGCGCTGTATGGCGCGGCGGATGCGCTCGTGCTGGCGTCCTCGCGCGAAGGTTGGGCGAACGTG
>JAJZVS010000426.1 GCA_021845555.1 Pseudomonadota bacterium | reverse complement strand
GAGATCGAGTCTTCCAGGTCCTGGATCGTGGTGATCGCGGACTCCATGACCACGTCGGCGATGCCGGCCGCGTCCGTGCGCCCGATCGGGTGGGCGCGGTCGATCACGATCTCGGCGTGCAGGCCATGGTGGCGCAGCAGCACCGTGGCCGGGGCGGCGGCCTCACCGGTGTAGCCCACGCAACGGGCGGGATCGGCGAGGCCGGTGGTGGCGCCGCCGGCCAGCGACACGACAAGGCGCCCGCCGGCGATGGCGTAGCCGGTGGCGTCGGCATGGCTGCCGGCGGCAAGTGGGGCGGCCTCGTCGAGCAAGGCGCGGGCGCGGGCGATCACCTTCGCGCCGCGCACCGGGTTGTAGCCGGAACCGCGCGCGGCGCCGCCATCGTCCGGCGTGGCGTCGGTGCCGTAGAGCGCGTCATACAGGCTGCCCCAGCGCGCGTTGGCGGCGTTCAGCGCGTAGCGGGCGTTGGTGACCGGCACGACCAGCTGCGGTCCGGCGATGGCGGCGATCTCGGGATCGACGTTCGCGGTGCCGATGGCGAAATTTTCCGGTTCGGGCACGAGGTAGCCGATCTCGCGCAGGAATGCCGTGTAGGCGGCGGGGTCGATCGGGGCGGCGCGGTGGTTCTGGTGCCACTGGTCGATCTGCGCCTGCATCGCGTCGCGGCGGGCCAGCAGCGCGCGGTTGCGCGGGGCGAGGTCGCGCACCATCGCTGCCAGGCCCTGCCAGAATCGGGCCGGGTCGATGCCGGTGCCGGGGACCGCCTCCGCGGCGATGAAGTCGTACAAGGCGCGCGCGATCCGAAGGCCGCCGGCTTCCACCGTTTCCATGATCCTGTCTCCCCGAATGTCGCGGCCTTACTGTCTCAGCCCGGCGCGGTCCGCAAGCCGGGGGTGTCGGCGCCGCTACGGCAGGTCGAGGATGTCGGTCGCGTGGCAGAGTTTTCCCTGCGCTGGGGCGAGCGGGGCGCCGTCCGGAGCCAGCAGCCGCACGCGCACCCATTCGCCGTCACCGGGATTGGCGATCACCCCCCGAGCATCCCGCCGGCGATCCGCGGCCGGGTGCCGGGGACGAGGGCGATCACATCGAGCATGGGCCGGTCCTCCGCCGTTTCGCCACGCCTGGCGGGCGCAGGATCGGTCGGCCGCGGCCTGGGTGCAAGGCCGGGCGGGCGGCGCTGCCGGGCAGAGCGGCGCTTCCCGTCACGGGTCGATCCGGGACAGGCCGAGGCCCCGGGGCAATCGGTCCCGCAGCGAGCAGCGCGGCTCTCCGAGGGCGGGCGGATCGGCGTGCCGGTGCGCGGCGCGGCAGAGGAACGCCGCCAGCGGGCCTGGCGCGGGAAGCTGGCGGGCCAGGAGCACGTCCGTCAGTCCCCAGACGTCGCGGACCGCTTCTGCCGCCCCCAGCAGCGCTGGATCGGGGCCGGTGACCAGCAGCATCGGCAGGGACCGATCGTGGGCGGCGACCTGCATCATCACATGACAGCCGTCCTGCGACGGTGATTCGATGCCGCTGAGCACCGCGATCGGTCGTTGCGCCGCCAGCAGGCGGGGGAACCAGACGGGATCGCGCACCAGGGCAATGCCGATGTCCAGTGCCGCGCAGAGGGGAGAGAGGGCGTGCGCAAGATCGTTACAATAATTGATAGTCAACAAAACTGGTAAATGGCAGCGGCAGGGTGGACCGAGGAGATGATCGCGGGCGGGAGGCTGATAGACCGACACCGCGACCGCTATGCCGGGTTCGGTCCGCGCGCCGCGCGGCGCGCGGGGGAAACGCACAAAGGACATAGGCAAGGCAACGGCCCAGGCAATGCGCCTCCGGGCGGCGATCGGGACAGGTCGGGTCGCCGGGGCATTCGCGCCATCCTACCGAAACGAACAGAACGGCCGATAGCGAATGTCTTCCTGCCGCCGCTATCTTGTCGCAGGCGCGCGCAGGTGTGGTCGTTGATCCAGATCAAGCCCCACACGAAAATATGATCGCAGGTCGGCTCCGCCCCGGCGAGGTGGCGGGGCGGCGCATGTTTGCGTTCGCCGGTGCCGGATTTTCAGCCGAGTGCCCGCGTGCCCCCGCCCGACCGGGCGCACAGCCGTCAGGCCGCGGCGCGCAGCGCCACCGCCCGGACGTCCTCTCCCACGCCGGCCTCGAACGCGGCGAAATTCGCCTCGAACCGCGCGAGCAGCCCGTGCGCCGTGCGGTCGTACGCCGCCTTGTCCTCCCAGGTCCGGCGCGGGTCCAGCACCTCGGCCGGCACGCCGGCGACGTGCTCGGGCACGGCGAAGCCGAAGAAGGGATCGGTGCGGAACGCTCCGCGCGCCAGGCTGCCGTCCAGCGCATGGCGCAGCAGGGCGCGGGTGTGGCGGATGCTCATCCGCTTGCCCACGCCGAAAGCGCCGCCGGTCCAGCCGGTATTCACCAGCCAGCAATCCACGCCGTGCCGTTCGATCAGTTGTTCCAGCAGCTTGCCGTACACCTCGGGCCGGCGCGGCAGGAAGGGGGCGCCGAAGCAGGTGCTGAAGGTTGCCTGCGGCTCGGCGCCCAGGCCCTTTTCGGTGCCGGCGACGCGGGCGGTGTAACCGGACAGGAAGTGGTACATCGCCTGCGGCGGCGTCAGCCGTGCGATCGGCGGCATCACCCCGAACGCATCCGCGGTCAGCATCACGAGGTTGCGCGGCTGCCCGCCGCGCCCTTCGCGCACCACGTTCGGGATGTAGTCCACCGGGTAGCAGGCGCGCGTGTTCTCGGTCAGCGATCCGTCCGCCAGATCGAGCCTGCCGGCGGGATCGGCCACCACGTTTTCGAGCACGGTGCCGAAGCGATGGGTGGCGGCCCAGATCTCGGGCTCGGCCTCGGCCGAGAGGTTGATCACCTTGGCGTAGCAGCCGCCCTCGAAATTGAACACGCCGTGCTCGCCCCAGCCGTGCTCGTC
>JAJZVS010000028.1 GCA_021845555.1 Pseudomonadota bacterium | reverse complement strand
ACTCTGCGGGTCGATCTCGCCACCCTGTCGGGCACGTCGGAACGCCAGCTGGAGGTGGGCATGCGCGAGGCCTTCGCCGACCCGCTGCTGGGCGCCGAGCCCGTGCCGGAGGCCGAGGCCGCCGCGCTCGCCGCCTCGTCGCCCAATGCCGCCCGCGCGGTGCTCGCGCTCTATCGCGCCTGGCGGGTGGCGCGGGAGGACGCCGGCGGCATCGCGCTGCCGTCGGGCCGGCGCATCCTGCTGCCGAACGAGGAAGCGCGCGACTTCTTCGACGAGCACGCCAATCATTTCCCGGCGCTGGAAACCGCGGCCGAGACCATCGCCGCGGAACTCGCCGCCGCGCCGCACGAGATGAACCATGCGCTGGCGGAACGGTTGCGCCGCGTCCACGGGCTCAGCGTGACGGTGCGCCCGCTGGCCGGCGCGCTGCGCCAGTTCGATCCGGCGGCGCGCGCGCTTGCGCTGTCGGAAACCTTGCCGCGCGAGAGCCGCGGCTTCCAGATGGCGTTCCAACTCGCGCTGCTGGAAGCGCGGGGCGCAGTGGAGACGGCGGTGCGGGAGGCCGCGCCGTCCTCCCCAGAAGCCGAGATGCTGATCCGCATCGGCCTGCTGAACTACACCGCCGCGGCGCTGCTGCTGCCCTACGCGCCGTTCGGCGCCGCCGCCGCCGCGCTGCGCCACGATACCGAGGCGCTGGCGGCGCGCTTCGGCGTGTCGTTCGAGCAGGCGTGCCAGCGGCTCGCGTCCTTGCAACGGCCCGAGGCGCGGGGGGTGCCGTTCTTCTTCCTGCGCGTCGATCCGGCCGGCAATGTCTCGAAACGGTTCTCCGCCGCCGGCTTCCCGTTCGCCCGCTACGGCGGGTCCTGCCCCCGCTGGGTCGTGCACACCGCCTTCGCCCGGCCCGGCGAGATGCAGGTGCAGGTGGCGGAACTGCCGGACGGGGCGGCGTTCCTGTGCTTCGCCCGCACCGTGACCCGCCCGGCGGCACGCTGGGGCGATCCGGCGGCGGTGCATGTGGTGGCGATGGGGTGCGCGCTTACCCACGCCGCGGACGTGGTCTATGCCGACGGGATCGACCTCGAGCGGGCGAAAGTGGGGATCGGGCTGTCGTGCCGGCTGTGCGAGCGGCCGGACTGCCGCAGCCGCGCCTTCCCCCCGCTCGCGCACCGGCTGGTCGGCGATCCGCTCACCACGCCGGCGACGCCCTATCGGTTCGAGGCGCGCAGTTGACGCGCCCCCGCCGCCTCGGCCGCGGTAGGGTGACGTGCGGCTGATACGGGGAGGATGACCATGCCGGACGCGTTCCATGGCGGCTGCGGCTGCGGGGCGGTGCGCTGCACGATGACCTCGGCGCCGCTGTTCGTGCATTGCTGCCATTGCCGCGATTGCCAGCGGCAGACCGGCAGCGCCTTCGTGCTCAACGCGCTGATCGAGACGGACCGGATCGAACAACACTCCGGCGCGCTCGCGCTGTCGCCGATGCCGACCGACAGCGGCAAGCCGCACAGCATCCATCGCTGCACCGCCTGCGGCACCGCGCTCTGGAGCGCGTATGGCGGGATCGCGGCGCTGCGCTTCGTCCGCGTCGGCACGCTGGACGACCCGACGGCGTTCGCGCCGGACGTGCACATCTACACACGGTCGAAACTTCCCTGGGTGGCGTGGCCACCGGGCGTGCCGGCGTTCGAGGCCTATGAGAACGCGCGGACACTGTGGCTGGAGGCAAGCCTCGAACGGCGGCGGGCGATCCTGAAGTAGCGGCCCACGCGACCCGCCCGCGGCGCTCCGCCCCACCGGGTGCCGCCGCCTCGCGCTCTCGTCGCGAGAAGCCGGCTTCACACATCATCGTGATCGCCTGGAGCTTCCCGGAGGGGGATCTCGACTCACGCGTGCGTGAACCTACTTCCGTGGTGCGATCGCTATTTATCAGTTGTCAATTTTAACTCCGCATGGTAGCAAGAGGAACCAACAGCGACCGGGACAAATCGCCTGCCGGCCAAAGCGGCAAGCGCCGAAGACATCCGGCACGCTCCCTGGGCGGGAGGTCGAATTGCGCGCCACAGCGATCACGTCCCTGACACACGCCTTCCCCGAAGGGCCATCGCAGCCACTGTCGACGCGTCCACGCACAGGCCCGTCCGGCGCGGCACCGGCTCGCATCCGCTATCCCCCCGACCCCGCCCTTTGAGTCCCATGCCGGAATGGATCCGGCGCCGCCGCCGACGCGTCGACAAGGACGCGCCAATACCCTGCCGCGGACACGGCAGTGTCATCGCACATCCTGTCGGAGATGAAACATGCCCCAGGAAGACGCACTTCGGTTACAATCCTTGATCCAGGCCGCCAACGCCGGCTGGTCCGCCGGCATCACCTCGGTCTCGGAATTGCCGCCCGAGCAGCAGGCCGCGCGGCTCGGCTATCGCGGCGGCGGTCCGGATCCGGAAACGCTGGAACAACGATCGCAGGTCTCCGCCGCGCGGGCCGCAGCGGCCGGAATCACCGCGATCGGCGCACCGGCCGCCTATGACTGGCGCAACAGCGGCGGGCGGAACTTCATCACCCCGGTCAAGGACCAGGGCGGCTGCGGATCCTGCGTCGCCTTCGGCACCACGGCAGCCGTCGAGGCGAAGCTGCGCATCCAGCGCGGCAACCCGTCGCTTGCCGTCGATCTTTCCGAAGCCTCGCTGTTCTTCTGCATCGGTCCGGGGTCCGGCGCGAGCTGCGCCGGCGGCTGGTACATGACGCCGGCCATGGACGGGTACAAGAACACCGGCGTTCCCGACGAAGCCTGCTTCCCCTACACCGATCACCAGCAATCCTGCGGACAATGCACCGACTGGCAGAGCCGGGCTGTCAAGATCGGCGGCTGGCACACGATCGGCGCGATCGCCGACATGAAGGCCTGGATCTCGGCCAACGGTCCGCTGGCGACGTGCTTCACCGTCTATGACGACTTCTTCAGCTACAAGAGCGGCACCTATCGTCATGTCACCGGCGGGGTGGCCGGCGGGCATTGCGTCTCTGTCGTCGGCTACAGCGATGCCGGCGGCTTCTGGATCTGCAAGAACAGCTGGGGGACCGGCTGGGGCGAAGGCGGATTCTTCTGCATCGCCTACGGGCAATGCGGGATCGATTCCACGATGTGGGCGGTCGAAAGCATCGTCGAGACCGGATGGCTGAACAACGTCCAGGTCGTCGGCCTGTGGACGATCGATCAGGACCGCAACGCCTGGGCCTACCTGGCCGGGATCGGCTGGCGGAAAGTGTCGCCCGATAACGACAACATCTTCTTCGATCTGCTGCGCCTGCTCGCCGCCGCCAAGGAAGGCAAGCGCCCGGTGAACGTCTATCAGGTCGGCGGAGTCATTAAGCAGATCTACGTGCTCTGACGGAATGGAGGAATCTCATGTCCGATACCGCACCCCAGAACCTGCCTGACGTTGCCCAGACCGGCAGCGCCGTTGCGTCCGAACCCGCGCAGCCCAGTGCGGAGCCACCGGCCGGCGCGGTGGCCGCCGCCGAGGCCGGTGGCGTCGCCGCGACCGTCTGGGTCAACGGCAAGAAGATCAACGCCCTGTGGTCGATCAACGAGAACCGTAATTCCTGGGTCAGCGTCGCCGGCGTCGGCTGGGTGAAGCTGGCAAACAACTCGGACTCGGCCATCGTCGCCCTGACGATGCTCGGCGCCGACGCCAAGTTGACGCAAGGCACCGTGAACTACCGGCAGGAATCCGACGCCATGATCCACGAGATGTACGTGTGGTAGCATTTGGTCGGTCGGCGTCCGATGGAGGCAGCCCATGCCGGAAGACACCAAGCCCACGCTGACCCCCGAAGCCGCCGCCGCGCTGGCGGCGGCGGCGGCTTCGGGGGCGCAGACCGCGCCGCTCCGCTTGCCGCCCGGATGCGCGGTCCCGGTGGAGTTGCTGGATCCCGGCGGCGGGTCTGCCGCCGGGATCGCCGTGCCCAGCCAGCAACCGCCCGCAGGCTGAGGCATCATGCCCGAGATCGCGATCGGCGAAGCCCAGAATGGATCCAGCCTCACCGTCTCCGTCGGCGATGACATCAGGCTCGACCTGACGGAAAATCCGACCACCGGATTCCGCTGGCACCCGGTCGGAATCGACGGCACGGTCCTTCAGCTTCGGGCGGACGACTTCGCCCCCGGCGCCGCGATCGGCGGCGGCGGCGGGCGGCGGCTGCGCTGGGCTGCGCTGCGCCCGGGCGTGACCGAGGTGCGGCTGGAACTCAAACGCGCGTGGGAAGCCGCCGCCCCACGATCGGTCTTCACGATCCGCCTTTCCGTGACATAGAGCAACGGATTCGCCGATCCCGCGCGGGGGCGCGCGATTGCATCGCCCCCTCCCCGGCTCCATGGTCGCTCCAACCAGGCGCAACCGGGAGGAACCGATGAAGCTCGCCCGTTTCGAGACCCAGATCCTCAGTATTCCCGAGGACGAACCGCTCGCCAACGCGCCGGAGCGTGCCGGCGCCACGCGCCCCGTGGTCACGCTGCGCTTGTTCACCGAGGACGGAATCGAAGGCATCGGCCTCGCGTTCTACGGTGGCGCGCTGACCCGCGCGCTGCGCGAGGCGGTCGATGCGCTGGCCGCGCTGCTGATCGGCGACGACCCGCTGCGGCCCGAAGCTGCCGCCGCCAAGCTGCGCGCCGCCGCCGGGGGCTGCGAGCCGGGCGGGATCTTCACCCTGGCCGCCGCGGCGATCGACCTTGCGCTGTGGGACATCAAGGGCAAAGCCGCCGGGCTGCCGATCTGGAAGCTGCTCGGCGGCGCGCGCGACACCGTGCCCACCTATGCCTCCGGCGCGCTGCGCCGCGGCCTGAGCCACGACCAGGCGGCGGCAGCGGCGGCGCGGCTGAAGGCGGCGGGCTACGACGAGATGAAGATGCAGCTCGCGCTGCCCGGCAGCCCGACCGTGACCGATGAAATCACCCGCGCGCGCGTGGTGCGCGAGGCGCTCGGCCCTGACATCCGCCTGATGTGCGACATCAACCAGCGCTGGCGTCCGGAACAGGCAATCGACATCGGCCGCCGGATCGAGGACGTGGGCCTGTTCTGGCTGGAAGACGTCACCGCCGCCGACGATTTCGCCGGCATCGCCCGGGTGAACCACGCGCTGGCGACGCCGATCGCCGGCGGCGAATACCTCTGGGGCGTCACGCCACACCGGCACGCGATCGAGGCGCGCGCGGTCGATTACGTCATGATCGATCTGGTGCGCGCCGGCGGCGTCACGCCCTGGCTGAAGATCGCCGGCATGGCCGAGGCGTTCAACCTGCCGGTGGTCAGCCACGTGATCCCGGAGTTCCACTGCCACCTGATCGCCGCCATCCCGAACGGGCTGACGGTCGAGTTCATGCCGTGGATGCTGAAGCTGTTCGAGGCCACGCCGCCGGTTGCGAAGGGGCGGATCGTGCTGCCGACCGCGCCGGGCTGGGGGCTGACGTTCGACGCGAAGGCGCTCGCCGCGTTCCGGGCGGGCTGAACCCGCCGGCTACGTGCGCCGCGGAGAACCGGCGGGCGGCGCCTCGACCAGCAGCACCGGAACGCCGTGCGCCGCCGCCAGATGCGCGGCCTCCACCCCGTCCCCGGTGGCCGCGCGGCCGAGCACGATCAGGCTCTCGCCCTGTCCCGCCGGCACGCCCTGCACTGACCCGGTCCCGGAAGGGGCGAGACCCGCGACCGCGACCCGCTGGCGCGGCACGCCGAACGCCACCGCGCGGTCGCGCGCCGCTGCCGCCTCCGCGCCGGGATCGCGCAGCAGGATCGTCAGAGGCTCATGCGTGGCGGCGGCGATGCGCGCGGCGATCTCCAGCGCGGGATCGGCGGCGCTTTCCGGCACGACCACCACGGGGCCGCGGCGCCGGCGCGGGCGCGCGGGCAGCACCAGCAGCGCACTCGCCGCGCCCCGCGCCATCGCCGCCCGCGTGCGCGCGGCATCGGGCGGCGGACGTGCGGAGACGGAGGCGGACAGGGCCAGCAGCACCAGATCACCGGCCCCGGAGATCTCGGCAAGACAGGCCGCGGGATCGCCGCGCCGCACCTCGAAGCCGCCCGGCACCCGGGTGGCGGCGAGAATCCCCGTCAGCATCCGCCGCGCTTCCTCGGCCGCGTGCCGCAATTCCGCGGCGATGCCGGCGGCATCGAGCGGGGTCCATTCATGCGTGGGCAACCGCAGTTCGCGCGCGAACGGCAGATCCGCCAGCGCCAGCACCGCCTCGTCCTCGATGAACAGCCCGTGCAGGTCCACGCCGAGCCAGCCCGCGAGGTCCGCCGCCATCTGCAACGCCAGCGGATCGGCCGCCCCCTGGCCGAGATCGAGGATCAGGCGGCGCACGTCCGCCGGAGTTGCGCCGCTCATGTCGCGCCCGTCTCCGCCGGCGCGCCGCCGGCTTCCTTGCGCAGCTTGGCGAACTGGCGCAGCCGCTCCTCGACCATGCGGTTGATCGAGCCTTCGGGATAGGCGCCATCCGCCCCGCGGGTTCCGGCCGGCCGGCCGGTGAGCAGCGCGATGCCCTGGTCGATCGTCGCAATCGGATAGATCGCGAAGCGCCCCTCGGCGCAGGCCGCCACCACATCCTCGCGCAGCATCAGGTGCTGCGCGTTGGACGCCGGGATCATCACGCCCTGCGTGCCGCTCAGCCCGCGCGCGGCACACAGATCGAAAAAGCCTTCGATCTTCTCGTTCACCCCGCCGATCGCCTGCACCACGCCATGCTGGTTGACCGAGCCCGTGCAGGCGAGGTCCTGGCGCAGCGGCACCTCCGCCAGCGCCGAGAGCAGCACGTAGAGCTCGGCCGAGGAGGCGCTGTCGCCATCGACCCCGCCGTAGGATTGCTCGAACACCAGGCTGGCCGCGACCGACATCGGCGCGTCGAGCGCGTAGCGCCCGGCGAGAAACCCGGACAGGATCAGCACGCCCTTGGAATGGAGCGGCCCGCCGAGTTCCACCTCGCGCTCGATATCGACGATCTTGCCACCCCCGGCACGGACCCGGCAGGTGATGCGCGACGGCCGGCCGAACGCGTAGCCGCCGAGCGAGAGCACGCTCAGCCCGTTCAACTGGCCGATGCGCGCGCCGCTGGTTTCGATCAGCGCGATGTCGCGCAGGATCATCTCCTGGCCGCGCTCCTGCACGCGCGAGAGGCGGCGGATCTGCTGGGCGATCGCCTGGGTGACCTCGGCGCGGCCCACCACCGCGCGCCCGTCGCGCGCGGCGAGGAAATCGGCCTCCACCAGCAGGTCGTGCAGCCGCTCCACTAGCAGGGTGAGCTTGCTCGAATCCTCGGTCAGGCGCGCGGCGTGCTCGATCACGCGCGCCACGCCGGTGCGATCGAGCGGACGCAGCTTCGCCTCCTGCGCGATGCCGCCGATCAGCCGCGCCAGCAGCGCCTCGCTCGCCGGCGCGCGGGCGATGTCGTCGTCGAAATCCGCCAGCACCTTGAAATGCTGGCCAAATTCCGGATCGTAGGCGGCCAGCAGGTAGTAGAGCATGCGGTCGCCGAACAGCACGACCTTCAGATCGAGCGGGATCGGATCGGGTTCGAGCGAAACCGTGGTGGTGATCCCGATGAAGCGGGCGACGTCCTCGATGGTCACTTCCTGGCGCAGCAACGCGCGCTTGAGCGCCGGCCAGCTGAACGGCTCGGTAAGCAGGCTGCGCGCGTCGAGCAGCAGAGTGCCGCCGTTGGCGCGGTGCAGCGCGCCCGCCTTGATCAGCCGGAAGTTGGTCACCAGCGCGCCCTGCACCTGCAGGTATTCGATCCGTCCCACCAGATTGGCGAGCGTCGGGTGCAGCTCCTCCACCACCGGCGCGGCCTCGGCGTGGTCGGCCTGGGTCACCAGGACGTTCACCTCGTAGCGGTCGAACGGCCCGCCCGGCCCCATCCCGGCGGGCAGCGGACCGTCCGCGCCGGCCTCGGTGGCGATGAACAGCTGCACGTTCTCCAGCAGGTCGGCGCGGATCGCCTCGATATGCTCGAGCACCGCGGGCAGGCCCGCGAATCCGGCCTTGAGCTGCTCGATCGGCTGGGCGATCGAAACGCGGGCGGTCTCGCGGTTCAGCGCGCGCACGGCGTCGCGCATCTCCTTCTCCAGCCGGGGGATCGAGCGCAGCGTCTGCTCGAGCTCCTTCTCCAGCTCGCCGATCGCCTCGCGCACCGCGGTCTGTTCCGCCTCCGGCCAGGCATTGAATACCTCGGGCGGCACCACCTTGCCGTCGCGCACCGGCGCCATGCCGAAGCCCATCGGCGTGCGCAGGATGGCGATGTTGCGCGACAGTGCCTTCTCGTTCAGCGCCGCGAAGGCGACCTCGTGCTTGGCGCGCACCGATTGTTCCAGGCTGGCGCGGCGCTTCTGGTAGTCCTCGCTTTCGAACAAGGCCGGCAGGGAGACGCGCAGCTCCTCGATCAGGTCGTGCACCGCCTTCTGCAAGGCCGGCGCGCGCTGGCCGGGCAGCGCGATCGCGCGCGGCCGGTGCGGCGCGGCGAAGTTGTTGACATAGACATAATCGGGCGGCGGCGGGCGGGTGCGCGCGGTTTCTTCCAGCTGCGCGCGCACGGCCTGTTGCAGACGCGCGCCGATGGCGCCGATGGCGAAGATATTGAAGCCGCGCTGGGCGATGCCGGTGCCGAAGGCGATCGCCGCCTCGGCGCGGGGCTGGGTGGTCAGGCCGGGCGGGGCGGCGAGCTCGCTCGTGGTCTCGAAGGCGAGCGCCGAGAGATCGGCCGGACGATACAGGCGTTCCGGCGGCAGCGGCGTGGGCAGGTCAGCTGGGGGGATCGGCATCCACGCGCTCCCATCGACGACGATTCGGAGAGCCTATCAGGCATGCGGGGCGGGGTCACGCCGGCTCCACGAACCCCACCAGCGCCTGGCCTTCCTCCACTGTCTCCCCCACCCGGCAGGAGACCTCCGCCACCACCCCGTCGGCCGGAGCGCCGAGGCGGAACACGGTCTTCATTGCTTCCAGCACCACCAGCACCTCGCCGCGCACGACCGTCTGGCCGGGCGCGGCGAGCACCGCGGTCACCTGGCCGGGGATCGGCGCGACCAGCCGGCCGCCGGATTCGTCCTCGGCCTCCGCCGCCGCCACCGGGTCGGACAGGGTCAGCGCCCAGGTCTCCCCGCGCCAGCGCAGCGTGATCCGCGCCCCGTCGCGGGCGAAGCCGGCGTTCTCCCGCACGCCGTCCAGGGTCACGGCCAGGCGCCCATCGGCGCCACGCGCGGCCGATCCCACGCGCACCGCGTCGGCGGCTTCGATCCGCCAGGCCGCGCCCTCCCGCCGCAGCCGCACCGGGCAGGGGGTGTCGGCGGCGACCAGCGCGAGTTCCCGCTCCGGCGCCAGGTTCAGCCACCAGAGATCGTGCTGGGTCCAAGGGGACCAGGGATCGGCCGGGTTGGCGGGGGCCGCCTCGGCCTCCTGCGTCAGCACGCCGAGCGCGGCGGCGGCCAGCACATCGGCCGGCGGCGCGGCTTGCGGGGCAAGCAAGGTCGCGGCTTCCCGGGCGATGAAGCCGGTGTCGATCCCGCCGGCCACGAACGCCGGGTGCGCCGCGATCCGCGCCAGCAGATCGAGGTTGCTCGCCACCCCGGCGATCTCGCTTTCCGCCAGCGCCCGGCGCAGGCGTGCCAGCGCCTCGGCCCGCGTCGGCCCGTGGCAGATCAGCTTCGCCAGCATCGCGTCGTAGTGCACCGATACCGTGTCGCCGGTGCGGAAACCGGTATCGACGCGCACGCCCTCCCCCGCCGCCGGCAGGCGCAGCATGGCGAGCCGCCCGATCGAGGGGGCGAAGTCGCGCGCCGGATCCTCGGCATAGAGCCGCGCCTCGATCGCGTGCCCGGTGCAGCGGATCGCCTCCTGCGCGGCGGGCAGCGGCTCGCCGGCGGCGACGCGCAACTGCCATTCCACCAGATCGAAGCCGGTGATCGCCTCGGTGACCGGGTGTTCCACCTGCAGGCGCGTGTTCATCTCCAGGAAGAAGAACCCGTCGGCATCGGCGACGAACTCCACCGTGCCGGCGCCGACGTAGCCCACCGCGCGGGCGCAGGCGACCGCCGCCTGGCCCATCGCGGCGCGGCGCGCGGGATCGAGGCCCGGCGCGGGGGCTTCCTCCATCACCTTCTGGTGGCGGCGCTGGGCCGAGCAGTCGCGCTCGAACAGGTGCACCGCGTTGCCGTGCGTGTCGGCGAACACCTGCACCTCGATATGGCGTGGGCGTTGCAGATAGCGCTCGATCAGCACGCGGTCGTCGCCGAAGGCGGAGGCGGCTTCCTGCCGCGCGGCGGCCAGCGCCGGGGCGAACGCCGCCGGTGCCGTCACCACCCGCATGCCGCGCCCGCCGCCGCCGGCGACCGCCTTGATGAGCAGCGGAAAGCCGGTGCGCGCGGCGTGCGCCGCCAGGACCTCGGGGTCCTGGTCGGCGCCGTGATAGCCGGGCAGCACCGGCACGCCGGCTTGCTCCATCAGCGCCTTGGCGGCGGATTTCGAGCCCATCGCGCGCATCGCCGCCGGCGGCGGGCCGACCCAGACCAGGCCGGCGGCGGCGCAGGCTTCGGCGAACTCGGCGTTCTCCGAGAGGAATCCGTAGCCGGGGTGGATCGCCGCCGCCCCGGCGCGACGCGCGGCGTCCAGGATGCGGGGGATGTGCAGGTAGCTCTCGCGCGCCGGCGCCGGGCCGATCGGCACCGCGCGGTCGGCGGCGGCGACGTGCAGCGCACCGGCATCGGCGTCGGAGAACACGGCGATCGTCTCGATCCCCATGCGCCGCGCGGTGCGGGCGATGCGGACGGCGATCTCGCCGCGGTTGGCGATCAGCAGGGAGGGGAACATGGGGGGACCGGGACAGGAGGACGTTGGGGGCTCTGTAGCGCATTTTTCGCGGTCGGGCGCGCAGGGGCTGCTTTCAACGCGCATACACAGTACTATCTTCCCGCCAACACAGGAGCCCGGGATGCCGCTGAACATCCGCAGCGAGGAGGTCAACCGCCTCGCCGAGACCTTGGCCGCGCGCCGGCACACCACCAAGACCGCGGCGGTGAAGCTCGCGCTGGAAAACGAACTGCGCCGGATCGACGCGGCGCTGCCGCTGCGCGAACGGCTGCGACCGATCCAGGACCGGGTGCTGGCGCGCCCCGCGACCGGCCTTGCCGCGGACAAGGCGTTCTACGACGCACTCAGCGGCGAGGCGTGATGTTCGTCGATGCGTCGGCGATCGTCGCCATCCTGACCCGCGAGCCGGATGCGGATGCGCTCGCCGACCGGTTGGAGATGGCGGAGGCCCCGATCACCTCGCCGATCGCCGTGTTCGAGGCGGTCGCCGGGCTGTGCCGCAAGCGCCACGCCAGCGTCGAGGAAGCGGCGGAGGATGTGCGTGCCTTCCTCGCCGCCGCGGGGATCCAGACGGTTCCCATCGCACCGGCGGACGCGGAGACCGCGCTGCTCGCCTTCTCCCGCTACGGCAAGGGGCGCGGGCACCCCGCACAACTCAATCTGGGGGATTGTTTCGCCTACGCGGTCGCGCGCGAGCGCCGGGTCGGGCTGCTGTTCAAGGGAGAGGACTTCAACAAGACGGACATCAACGCCGGTCCCGCGTTGCGACCGGCGCCTACATCCGGAACACACCGAAGCGCGTCTCCTCCACCGGCGCGTTGAGCGCCGCCGACAACGCCAGCGCCAGCACGCGGCGGGTGTCCGCCGGATCGATGATCCCGTCGTCCCACAGCCGCGCGCTGGCGTAGGCCGGCTGGCCCTTGGCGTCGTATTCGGCGCGGATCGGCGCCTTGAACGCCTCCTCCGCCGCGGCGTCGGGGAAGTTGCCGCGCACGGTGGCGAGCACGCTCGCCGCCTGCTCGCCGCCCATCACCGAAATCCGCGCGTTCGGCCACATGAACAGAAAGCGCGGATCGTAGGCCCGCCCGCACATGCCGTAGTTGCCGGCGCCGAACGAACCGCCGATCACCACGGTGAGCTTCGGCACGCGCGCGGTGGCGACCGCGGTCACCAGCTTGGCGCCGTCCTTGGCGATGCCGCCGGCCTCGTATTTCCGTCCCACCATGAAGCCGGTGATGTTCTGCAGGAACAGCAGCGGGATGTTGCGCTGGCAGCAAAGCTCGATGAAATGCGCGCCCTTCAGCGCGGATTCGGAAAACAGGATGCCGTTGTTGGCCAGGATCCCGACCGGCATGCCCCACAGATGCGCGAACCCGCACACCAGCGTGGTGCCGTAAAGCCGCTTGAACTCGTCGAACTCCGAGCCGTCCACCACCCGCGCGATCACCTCCCGCACGTCGTAGGTGGCGCGCGGATCGGCCGGGACCACGCCGTGCAGTTCGGCCGGATCGTAGCGCGGCGGCACCGGGGCGCGCAGCGTCACGCCGGGCCGCTTTTCCCGGTTCAGCCCACCCATGATGCGCCGGCAGATCGCCAGCGCGTGGCGGTCGTCATGCGCGTAGTGATCGACCACGCCGGAAGTGCGGGCATGGACCTCCGCCCCGCCGAGGTCCTCGGCCGAGACCTCCTCCCCGGTCGCCGCCTTCACCAGCGGCGGGCCGGCGAGGAAGATCGTGCCCTGGCGGCGGACGATGATGCTCTCGTCGCACATCGCCGGCACATAGGCCCCGCCGGCGGTGCAGGAGCCCATCACCGCGGCGATCTGCGGGATGCCGGCGGCCGACAGGTTGGCCTGGTTGAAGAAGATGCGGCCGAAATGCTCGCGGTCGGGAAAGATCTCGTCCTGCAGCGGCAGGAAGGCGCCGCCCGAATCCACCAGATAGACGCAGGGCAGATGGTTGGCGCGCGCGATCTCCTGCGCGCGCAGGTGCTTCTTCACCGTCATCGGCAGGTAGCTGCCGCCCTTCACCGTGGCGTCGTTCGCCACGATCACGCATTCGCGCCCCGACACGCGGCCGATGCCGGTGACGATGCCGGCGGACGGCGCCTCGTTGCCGTACATCCCGAACGCGGCGAGCTGGGAGAATTCGAGGAACGGCGTGCCGGGATCGATCAGCGCGGCGATCCGCTCGCGCGCCAGCAGCTTGCCGCGCGCGTGGTGGCGGGCGCGGGAGGCGGCGCCGCCGCCCTGCGCCACCTCGGCGACGCGGGCGCGCAGCTCGGCGACCAGCGCGCCCATCTGCGCCGCGTTGGCGGCGAACTCCGCGCCGCGTGGCGCAACGGACGTGGCGAGGAGGGTCATGCGGTTTCGGCGAACAATTCACGCCCGATCAGCATCCGACGGATCTCGCTGGTGCCGGCGCCGATCTCGTACAGCTTGGCGTCGCGCAGCAGGCGTCCGGTCGGATAGTCGTTGATGTAGCCGTTGCCGCCCAGGCACTGGATCGCTTCCAGCGCCATCCAGGTGGCGCGCTCGGCGGCATACAGGATCGCCCCGGCGGCGTCCTTGCGCGTGGTGGCGCCGCGGTCGCAGGCGCGCGCCACCGCGTACACATAGGCCCGCGCCGCGTTCATCGTGGTGTACATGTCCGCGAGCTTGCCCTGCATCAGCTGGAACTCGCCGATCGCCTGGCCGAACTGCTTGCGGTCATGGACATAGGGGATCACCGCGTCCAGGCAGGCCTGCATGATCCCGAGCGGCCCGGCCGCCAGCACCGCGCGCTCGTAGTCGAGCCCGCTCATCAGCACGCGCACGCCCTGGTTGAGCTGGCCGAGCACGTTCTCCGCCGGCACCTCGCAGTCGGTGAACACGAGTTCCGCGGTGTTCGATCCGCGCATCCCGAGCTTGTCGAGCTTCCTGCCGGGCGCGAAGCCGGGAAAAGTCTTCTCGATCAGGAAGGCGGTGATCCCGCGCGGCCCGGCTGCGGGATCGGTCCTGGCATAGACCACCAGAACGTCGGCATCCGGCCCGTTGGTGATCCACATCTTGGACCCGTTCAGCACATAGCGCTCGCCGCGCCGCTCCGCGCGCAGCCGCATCGACACCACATCGGACCCGGCGCCAGGCTCGGACATCGCCAGCGCGCCGACATGCTCGCCGGAGACCAGCCCCGGCAGGTAGCGGCGCTTCTGCGCCTCGGTGCCGTTGCGGCGGATCTGGTTGACGCAGAGGTTGGAATGCGCGCCGTACGACAGGCCGACCGAGGCGGAAGCGCGGGAGATCTCCTCCATCGCCACCACGTGCTCCAGATAGCCCATGCCGGCGCCGCCGTAGTCGTCCTCCACTGTGATGCCGAGCAGGCCGAGCCCGCCCATCTTGCGCCAGAGATCGGCGGGGAAGTCGTTGTCGCGGTCGATGGCAGCGGCGCGCGGCGCGATCTCCCCGGCGGCGAAGGAAGCCACCTGGTCGCGCAGCATGTCGGCGGTCTCGCCGAGGCCGAAGTCCAGTCCGGGCAGGCGGTTGGGCAGCGCGGCCATGACGTGTCCTTGCGCGGCGGTCAGTCCGCCGCCTCGGCCTCGATCTCCACCATCCAGCGCGGATCGGCAAGCCCGGCCACGATCAGCAGGGTGGAGGCCGGCGCATGATCGGCGAACACCGCGTCCCGCGCGGCGCGATAGGCCGGCAGCAGCGCGCGGTCGGTGAGGAAGGCGGTCGATTTCACCACGTTGGCGATGCCCATGCCGTGCGCTTCTAGCACCGCGCGGAGGTTGGCGTAGGCCTGGGCGATCTGCCCCTCCCCGGTGGCGGGCACGCTGCCGTCCGGCGCCTGGCCGACCTGGCCGGAGATCACCAGCCGGCGGCGCTCCCCCTGCACCAGCGCGGCGTGGGAATAGCGGGTGGCGGGGGCGCGGACGGCGGACGGATTGCTCAGGGTGATGACGGACATGACTTCCTCCGGTTCTGGCCGCGCCGATCATGGCGACCCACCCTCCCCTTGTATAGCGCGGACGGCCGCGCAGACCCGCGTCGGCTGGCACTTGGTTGCCGGCGGGTGGAACGCCACCTACAACGCCTCTCGCCCCCTCGCCCCCTGCTCACGGAGCCCCGCCTGATGGCCGCCTATCAGTATGTCTATGTGATGAAGAACCTGACCAAGGCCTTCCCCGGCGGGCGGGAGGTCTTCAAGGGCATCACGCTGTCCTTCCTCCCCGGCGTGAAGATCGGCGTGCTGGGCGTGAACGGGGCCGGCAAATCCACCCTGCTCAAGATCATGGCCGGGATCGAGACCGAATACGGCGGCGAAGCCTGGGCCGCCGACGGCGTGCGGGTCGGCTACCTGTCGCAGGAACCGAAGCTCGACGCCGGGGAGACGGTCGGCGAAAACGTCGAAGCCGCGTTCTCCGAGCTGAAAGCCGCGATCGACCGGTTCAACGCGATCTCGATGGAATTCGCCGAGCCGATGGACGAGGCGAAAATGAACGACCTGCTGTCCGAGCAGGCCGACCTGCAAGCCAAGATCGACGCCGAGGACGGCTGGGACCTCGACCGCCGGGTGGAAATCGCGCTCGACGCGCTGCGCTGCCCGCCGGCGGATGCCAAGGTCGAAAAACTCTCGGGCGGCGAACGCCGGCGCGTGGCACTCTGCCGCCTGCTGCTGGAAAAGCCCGAGATCCTGCTGCTCGACGAACCGACCAACCACCTCGACGCGGAAAGCGTCGCCTGGCTGGAGCACACGCTGCGCGAATACACCGGCACCGTCATGCTGGTCACCCACGACCGCTACTTCCTGGACAACGTCACCACCTGGATCCTGGAAATCGAGCGCGGGCGCGGCTATCCGTACGAAGGCAACTACTCATCCTGGCTGGAACAGAAGCGCAAGCGCCTCGCCCAGGAGGAGAAAGAGGAATCCGCCCGCCAACGCGCGCTCGCCGCCGAGCAGGAATGGATCTCCGCCTCTCCGCGTGCGCGCCAGGCCAAAAGCCGCGCCCGCATCCAGCGCTACGAGGATATGCTCGCCGCGTCCCAGGAAAAGGCCACCAACGTGGCCGATATCGTCATCCCGCCCGGACCGCGGCTGGGCGGCACGGTGATCGAGGCTGAAAACCTGCGCAAAGGCTACGGCAACAGCCTGCTGATCGACGACCTGAACTTCAAGCTCCCGCCGGGCGGCATCGTCGGCGTGATCGGCCCGAACGGCGCCGGCAAAACCACCCTGTTCCGCATGATCGTCGGCCAGGAACACCCCGACGCCGGCAGCTTGCGCATCGGCGAGACCGTGCAACTGGGCTATGTCGATCAGTCGCGCGACAGTCTCGATCCGAACAAGACGGTCTGGCAGGAAATCAGCGACGGCGAGGAGACCATCATCCTCGGCAAGCGCGCCGTCCAGTCGCGCGCCTACGTCGGCGCGTTCAACTTCAAGGGCTCGGACCAGCAGAAGAAAGTCGGCATCCTCTCGGGCGGCGAACGCAACCGGGTGCACCTGGCGAAGATGCTGAAAACCCCGCACAACGTCATCCTGCTCGACGAACCCACCAACGACCTGGACGTCGATACGCTGCGCGCGCTGGAAGAAGCACTCACCGAATTCGCCGGCTGCGCGGTCATCATCTCCCACGATCGCTGGTTTCTCGATCGGCTCGCCACCCATATCCTGGCGTTCGAAGGCGACAGCCACGTGGAATGGTTCGAAGGCAACTTCCAGGCCTACGAAGACGACAAACGCCGCCGGCTGGGGGCGGACGCCACCGAACCG
>JAJZVS010000027.1 GCA_021845555.1 Pseudomonadota bacterium | reverse complement strand
CGCTTCACCCGATCCGGCGGTGGTGGTGCTGCGCGCCGCGGCGCCCGACACCCTGCCCGTCGGCCATCCGGCCTACGGCAAGCCGGCCGATCCGCCGGCGGCCTATGTCTGTCGGGGCGGGGTGTGTGGCTTGCCGGAATCCGATCCCGCCCGGCTCAGCGCGGTGCTGCGCGCGCGTCCGCGGGCGCTTCCCGGCCCCTTGGGCGAGGTGGGCGGCTGACCAGCCAGCAACCGATCCCCGCGACGACGAAGCCGGCGATGGCAAGCGGCGTCAGGCGCTCGCCCAGGAACAGCCAGGTCACGATCGCGGTGGTGCCGGGCACCAGGTAGAAATTGGCCGTCACCCGTGCCGCCGTGCCCTGCCGCAGCAGGACGAAATAGAGCGCCATGCCGCCGAGCGAAACGGCGAGCGTGTTCCACGCCACCGCCGCCACCGCGCCGGTGGTCCAGTCGAGCCGCGGGGTTTCCAGGGTCGCCGCCGCCAGCACGGAGACCGCGGCGGCGGCGAGGAACTGCGCCGTCGCCCCCGGCAGCAACGGGATGCCCCGGCAGAAGCGCCCGAACCACAGCGTGCCCGCGACCAGCCCCATCACGCCCACCCCGGCCAGCGCCAGCCCGTCCAGCTGCGCCGTGCTGTGGGCCGCCGCCAGCCCCACCACCAGCGCCACGCCCAGCACGCCGAGGCCCATGCCGGCCCATTGCAGCGCGCGCAGCCGCTCGCCCAGCACCGGGATGCCGAGCAGCGCGGTCAGCAGCGGGGTGAGCGACTGCACCAGCGCGATCGGTGCCGGGGCCACCAGCATCAGCCCGACATGCGGGGCCATCAGCCCGACCCCGTTGATCAAGGTTCCGGCGATCGCGCAGTCCAGCCAGCGCCGGCCGCGCAACGGCGCCCAGGACTCGCCGCGCAGCAGCATCGCGACCAGCAGCACCGCGGCGCAGCCGGACAAGCGGATGGCGACGAAGGCGAGCGGGCTGAGGTGGCGCAGCCCGATCTTGGCGGCGATGAAGGAGGAGCTCCACAGCAGCACGAAGACGAACGGGGCGGCGCGCAGCAGCAGCGACGGCTTCGCGCGCAACGGTTGATCCGCCATGACGTCTCCCTGCCGGGCGCGGGCCGTGGCGGCCCGCACGGGCGCCCGGTTCGGGATCGCCTTGCCGAACCCTAGCGCCGGTCGCCGGCCGGGGGGAAGCCGGGTGCGGGGCGGGATCATGCGCTCACGACGGAGGTATGAAACCGCGCGCCGTGCGGCGGCGGCCTTCGGCCGGGCCCGCTTTTCCACGCGGCGGCCGCGTGATTCCCACCTGCCGTCCCTGGCGACGAGCCGACGGGTCGGGCGCGCTCCGAAGCAGAAAATTCTCCGCCGTGAAGTTGACCTGCATCAATACGCTCTGCCCGCTCCCCGCATAGATGTTTGCAGGAAGCTGGTGGGGGACTGGACGTCCCGCGCAAGCGCAGGATGGAGACCCAGATGAAGCGGTTGATGATGGCGGCTCTGGCGGCGGGATCGCTCGCGATCGTGGTGCCGGGAATGGCTTTCGCGGCGGTGCCTGGTGACATCGGTGGCAGCCCCGGCAACGGCCAGGCGGCGGTGAACGGCCAGACCGATCGGGGCGGCAGCCCCGGCAACGGCCAGGCGGCGGTGAACGGCCAGACCGATCGGGGCGGCAGCCCCGGCAACGGTCAGGCGGCGGTGAGCGGCGAGACCGACAAGGGCGGCAGCCCCGGCAACGGTCAGGCGGCGGTGAAGGGGAAGACCGACCAGGGCGGCAGCCCCGGCAACGGTCAGGCCGCGACCAGCAACGAGAAGGACCAGGGTGGCGCGCCCGGCAACGGAGAGGCCAAAAAGAAGGATTGAAGGTTCGTTCCTGGACAGTCGATCGCGACGGCTTGGAGCGATCGTTCTGAACGAGGTTGTCCTTGAGGCCGGAGGGAGAGGGCGCATCGCAGCCCTCTCCCTTTGGGCTGTTCTGCCTTCCGGCGTGTTTCGGTAAGCCGGTATTCCGACCTGGAAGGAGCGTCATCATGCGTCGGGACACGAGTTCTCGGTTTGCAGTGGCCTGCTCGTCCCGGAAAGGGTAAGGTATTTCATGGACAGGACGCCTGGCGCGGGAGCATTTCGCATTATCTCGTTTCGGTTTCCTAAGTGCCGTGCGTGCCTTGGGCTGATACTCGGCTTCCTGGTCGCGCTGCCGTTTCTGGCCGGCACCGCAGCCGCCGTCTCTGCGCCCGCGGTGGATGCGCCCGGAGTGGGGTGGGAAAATATCGCCGCCCGCGTGGTCCCCGCCACGGTGAACATCCTGGTGGTGAAAATCGCCTCGGGCGCCAAGGATTCCGACGCAGGCAGCGCCACCACCCCTGGAGACCGCGAGCGGTTCGTCGGTTCGGGATTCGTGGTCGATCCGTCCGGCATCATCGTCACCAACAAGCATGTGATCGCCGGCGCGCTGTGGATCACCGTGCGGCTGGAAGACGGCAGCGAACTGCCGGCCAAGGTCATTGCCGCCTCGCGCTTCATCGACCTCGCACTGCTGAAAGTCGATGCCGGCCATCCGTTGCCGACGTTACAGCTTGGCGACGGGGACGCGGCCCGGCCGGGCGAACCGGTGCTGGCGATCGGCGATCCCCAAGGGGTCGGTACCTCGCTCAGCGCCGGCATCGTGAGCGGCACCCAGCGCGACCTGATGAACACGCCGTTCGACGACTATGTGCAGACCGATGCCGCGATCAACCACGGCAATTCCGGCGGTCCGCTGATCGACAGCAAGGGCCACGTGATCGGCGTCAACACGATCCTGCTCACCAACCTGCCGAACGAAGGCTCGAACGGGCTCGGCTTCGCCATCTCGTCGAACATCGTGGCCGACGCGCTGCGCCACCTGCTGCACCCCGAGCGGCAGCCGATCGGTTGGATCGGGCTGCATCTGCAGGGAATGACCCCGAACCTGTCGCGCGCAATGGGGTTGCCGCGGCCCGGCGGCGCGATCGTGACCGCGGTCGATGCCGACAGCCCCGCCAGCGCGCTCGGTCTGCAACCCGGGGATGTGGTGCTGCGCTATGGGGGCAAGACGCCGCCCAGTGCCCGGCTGCTGATGCGCGCGATCGCCACGACGCCGGTCGGCGCCACCCGCACGCTCGACGTCTGGACCGGCGGCAGTCTGCGGCAGGTCGCGGTCACCATCCGCGAATGGCCGGGCATGAACGAGCCGGCCGCCGAGCTGGCCGCGAACCCGCGCCAACTGCTGCCGCCCCCGTCCGATCTGGGCCTGCTGCTCGCGCCGATCGCGCCGCTGGCGCGGCAGGTTTACAAGCTGGGCAAGGTGCAAGGCGTGCTGGTGGTGGCGGTGGACCGCATGTCCGAAGCCTATAGCCGCGGACTGCGGCCGGGGATGGTGATCGAGCGGGTGCAGGGCCAGCAAGTGACGACGCCGGCCGCGGCGTGGCGACTGGTGGGCGAGGTCGCCCGCCATCTGCCGGTGGTGGCGCTGCTGATCCGCTGGCCTGACGGGCCGCACTGGCTGGCGCTGCATACCGGATACCAGCCGGGAACCACGGCCGGGCACGGTCCGGTGGCGGCCGACGGCGCGGTGCGCCCCGCGATCGGGAACGAGCGCGCGGCGGCCCCGGTCGCCCGCTGAGCGTTCGGGAACCGCCGGGCGCCCGGCGCGCCATTCCCGATCACGCCTCCGGCAGGTAGCGCCACACGCTGGCCGGGGGGAAATTGAGCGGGGTCCAGGCCTCCCGCCGCGCCCGCAGGCCATGCTTGCGCCAGGGCAGCGGGGAGGTGACGCAGTAGCTGTAGAGCAGGAAGCCGCGCCCGGGCGCCACCGCGGCGATGGCGTCGAGGAAGCGCCGCTGCTCGGCCAGCGGCAGCAGCACCAGCGGGATGCCGCAGATCACGCTGCCGATCCTGCCGTGCCAGGCGGGAGGCACCAGCTCCGGCAGGCGGCGCGCGTCGCCCTCCAGCACCAGGGCGCCGGGCAGGACGCGACGCAGATGCGCCGCCATCTCGGGCACGATCTCCGCCACGATCAGCCGTTCGGGGGGCAGGCCGGAGGCCAGCAGCGCGCGGCCGATCACCCCGGTGCCGGCGCCGAGCTCCAGCACGGCCTCGTCGTCGCGCCGCCGCACCGCGGCGTTGGCGATATCGCGCCGCACTGCGGAGTTGTTGATATCGCGCCGCACCGCGGCGACCACCCGCCGGCACTGGGACGGCGAGGAGGGCACGACCGATCCCATTTGCAACGGGTTGGCCAGCCAGCGGCGCAGGAACAAGGCCGGATGGCTCACCCCCGCCGGCCGGGCGCGATCGGCGGGGGCGGAATGGTCGAGCAGGCGATAACGCTGCGACATCCGGTGTCACGCCTTTGTCATATACGTTGTGACAAAGGAATAATATGCCGCGCCGCGCCGGAATGCAAGTCGGCGGGTCGCCCGGCCAGGACGCGGTTAGAATCGCGCCCGCGTGTAAAGCCGGCGCGCGTTGCCCGAGAAGATCTTCTCCCGGTCGGTCTCCGACAGCCAGGGGATCGCCTTCACCATCGGCACGGTGTCGTCATAGGCCCGCCCGGTCGAAGGGTCGGTGGCTTTCGCGGTGCCGAACATCTCGCTGGCATACAGGATGTTGTCCGGCCCCATGCGGCGGATCAGCAGTTCGAGCGAATCCTGGTCATAGAGCGCGGCGTCGAAATACAGGTGCCGCACCATCTCCTCGAACGGCCGGCGGCCTTCCAGCTGGTGCAGCGCCGAATGCCGCCGCCACTGGAACGGGATCGCGCCCCCGCCATGCGGGACGATCAGCTTCAGCCCGGGGAAGTCGTCGAACACGCGCGCATTGCACAGCTCGACCACCGCCGCCGTGTCCCAGTTCACGTAATGCGAGCCATTCACGTGCTGGCCGGGATTGAGCGTCGCGCTGGCATGGATCATTCCCACCAGGTCGAGCGCAACCATCTTCTCCCACAACGGATACCACCATTCGTCCCCGAGCGAGGGGGTGAACGGCGGCGCGCCGCCGGAGACGTCGGGGTTGATATTGAAGCCGACGAACCCCCAGTGTTCCACGCAGCGGTCGATTTCCTCCAGGCAGTTGCGCGGGGAAACCCCCGGCGTCTGCGGCAGCTGCCCGACCGGGGAGAACTGCGCCGGGAACAGCTTGCAGACGCGCCCGATGAGGTCGTTGTTCGCCTCGGTCCAGTAGCGGCTGACCAGCGCGTTGCCGAAATCATGCCCCATGCCGGAGGCGCGCGGGGAGAACATCAGCCGGTCGATCCCGCGCGCCGCCATCTGCTTGATGTTGCCTTGCAGCGAGGCGGTGATCTCGTCGTCGGAAATCCCGAGGTTGCCCCCTTTGGCCGGCTTGTTCTGCGCCGAGACCTGGCGGCCGCGGAACGCATCGAGCTTGGCCGAGGCCTGGGTGTAGTGCGCGTGCACATCGACGATCATGGCGGCGGTTTCCCCTTCGTTCAGCCGCGCCCGGCGAGGCGCCGGCCGGTTTCCAGCGCCGCAAAGCTCGGCACCGCGGCCGGCATCAGCCAGCGGTAGCCCTGCGCGACCAGCCGCTCGACGTTCTTCGTATCCACGTGCGGATGCCCGCACGGCACGTTGTACTGCTTGCAGATCGCCAGCGCTTCGTTGATCGCGGAGGCGACCGTCGGATGCTCGTACTGGCGCGGATGGCCGAGATCCTGCGAGAGATCGCCTTCGCCGATCAGCACCACGCCGATGCCCGGCACCTGCTCCAGCATCTTCGGCAGGTTGGCGATCGCGCGCTTCTCCTCGCACATGATGACCACCAGGATCTCGCCGTCCGGCGCCAGCGGCCAGACGTCGGCGCGCTTGTAGTATTCCTGCGCGGTGAGGCCCCAGTAGCGCGCCGCGGCGGTGGGCGCGTCGCCGCGCTGGCCGGGCGGGTGGTAGTGCTGCGCCTCCGGCGGGCGCGGATAGCGGCAGGCGGCAACGGCGTTGCGCGCCTCCTCCACCGTGCTGACATGCGGCCAGATCACGCCATAGACGCCGACGTCCAGCACCTGCTTGGCGATCCACTGGCTGTTCTCCCCGCCATTGGGCGGGATGCGCACGAACGGCGTGACCGCGGGCGCCAAGCTCGCCGACTGCGCGATCTGCCTTCGGTTCAGCATGTATTGCAGGCAGTGGCGCAGCGCGGTGATGTCGTAGGGGTTGTGCTCCATCTCGAACACGACCGCATCGTAGGGCGCGGCGGAGGCCGCGAGCGCGCTGCCGATCTCCGGCGGGGCAAAGGTGGCGAAGGCCGGCTTGCCGGCTTCCAGCGCGCGGATGGCGCCGTTCAGGCGCGGAATTTCGGTCATGGCGTGGTTTCCCCCGGAAACGTTCTGCCACAAGCCTGCCACGGTGGACGGAGGGCGGCAAACGGGGGCCGCTTCAGTGCCCCGCGTGGCTGCCCGAGAAATCCGGCGCCGCCAGCCCCGACGCGGCCAACTGCGCGACCAGGGCGGCCTTCAGCCGCTCCAGCCCCGCCGCGTCCTTCGCCTCCGCCCGCGCCACCAGCACTGCCTGGGTGTTGGACGCGCGCAGCAGCCACCAGCCGTCCTCGGTCAGCACCCGCACGCCGTCGGTTTCCGACACATTCGCCCCGGCCGTCCGCAGCCGCGCGGCCACTTCCTCGATCACCGCGAACTTGCGCGCCTCGGCGCAGTCGAAGCGCAACTCGGGCGTGTTCACCACCTGCGGCAGCGCCGCGCGCACCGCCGACAGCTTCCGGTCCCCCCGCGCCACGATCCCCAGCAGCCGCACCGCGGCATAGAGCGCGTCGTCGAAACCGTACCAGTGATCGGCGAAGAAGATGTGCCCCGACATCTCCCCGGCCAGCGGGGAGCCGGTCTCGGCCATCTTCGCCTTGATCAGGCTGTGCCCGGTCTTCCACATCAGCGGCACGCCGCCGGCGCGGGCGATCTCGTCGAACAACACCTGGGAGGCCTTCACGTCGGCGATGATCGTGGCCCCCGGGTGCGTGGCCAGCACGTCGCGCGCCAGCAGCACCATCAGCTGGTCGCCGAACAGGATTTCTCCCGTATCGTCCACCAGTCCGATCCGGTCGGCGTCGCCGTCGAAGGCGATGCCGACATCGGCGCCGCGCGCGCGCACCGCGGCGATCAATTGCGCGAGATTGGCGGGCACCGTGGGGTCCGGGTGGTGCGCCGGGAAGCGCCCGTCGATGGTCCCGTTCAGCACCGTATGCCGGCCGGGCAGGACGGCGACGAGCTGGGCCAGCACGTCCCCGGCGGCGCCGTTGCCGTTGTCCCACACGACGTTCAGCGCGCGGTCCCCGCCGTCCCAATCCGCCGCCAGCCGGGCCACATAGGCGGCGGCGATGTCGATCCGCTCCTCGGCGCCCGCAGCCTCGGGCAGCACGTCGCCCGCGGCGGCCTGCGCGCCGAGCGCCAGGATCTGCGCGCCATAGAACGGCTTGCGCCCGAGCATCAGCTTGAAGCCGTTGTAGTCCGGCGGGTTGTGGCTGCCGGTGACCATGACCGCGCCGTCGGTCTTGCCGGTGGCGGCGGCGAAATAGAGCATCGGCGTTGGCCCGCGGCCGATCCGCAGCACCTTGGCGCCCGAGGCGCGCAATCCGGCCACCAGCGCCGCCTCCAGCTCCGGGCTGGACAGCCGCCCGTCGTAGCCGACCGCCACCGTCGTCCCGCCGCCGCGCCGGACCGTGGTCGCGAAGCAGCGTCCGATGGCGAAGGCATCCGCCGCGCGGAGCGTGGTCCCGACGATGCCGCGGATGTCGTATTCGCGCAGGACGGTCGAGTCGAACTGGTGGGAGAACGGCATCGCTTGCGATCGCTCCTGGGCAAAGGGGCCAAAGGGGAGGGCGGTTGGGCGGCCCTGAACCGCAGGGCTGGGGTCCCTATACAAGGGAATCGGCCTGGGGCGCCAAATACCCGGCGCCGGAGTCGCCGGCGCCTGAGTCGACTGTAGGCGATTTGTAACTCTCTTTGCCGTAACGGGAACATCCGATGTTGCCGAGGTGCCCGCGATGACCAAACCCGCCTGGAAATTCCCGCTGCCGGTCCGGTTTCGCACGCTGGAGCCGGACGAGACCCCGCTGCCGCCGGCCCGGCTCGCCCAGGTGCAGGGTGTGCAGAACCGCCGGGTGTCGGACGCGGTGGAGGACGCCTTCCGCCGGGCCTGCCTGGCCGGCGACCTGCCGACGGCGCGGGACCTGATGATCGTGTTCGAGCGCATGCACCAGCGCGGCAAGCGCGTCGGCGGCGATCGGCGCTCCTGGGAGGAACGGCTGCAGCGGGCGCGCCACGAACTCGCGCGCAGCGAGGCGCTGGAAAGCGGGACCGCCGTCGAGGTCGAGCGTCGCGCGGTCTAGCCGCCCGCCGGGCCGGCGCGCGCGCTTGCCCCGGTTCGCTTGACAACCGAGGGACCGGCTTCATCATCCGCCGACCGGAACAGGGACCGAACAGGACCGTTCCACAGGGGGAAGCCGCCGATGTCCGCGCTCGATCGCTGCTACAACGTCAACGACCTGCGTGAGGCGGCGCGCAAGCGCCTGCCGCGCGGCGTGTTCGAGTTCGTCGATCGCGCCACCGAGGACGAGGTCGCCCTGCGCAACAACCGCGCCGCGTTCGAACGCATCAAGCTGCGCCATCGCGCGCTGGTCGATGTCTCCGGCCGCAGCATGAAGACCACGCTGTTCGGCAAGGAGATCTCCATGCCGATGGCGATCGCGCCGACCGGCGCGGCGGGGCTGTGCTGGCACGAGGGCGAGCTCGCCCTGGCAAAGGCGGCGGCGGCGGCGAAAATCCCGTTCACGCTGGCCACCGGGGCGATGACCTCGATGGAGAAGATCGCCAAGGAGGCGAATTTCCGCCTGTGGTTCCAGCTCTATGTCTGGAAGCAGCGCGAACTGTCCTATCAGCTGATCGAGCGGGCGAAGAACAACGGCTTCGAGGCGTTGATCGTAACGACAGACACGATCGTGCCGCCGAACCGCGAATACAACGCGAAGAACGGCTTCCTGCTGCCGTTCCATCCCACCGTGCGCTTCACGGTGGACATCATGCGCCACCCGACCTGGTTCGCCAGCGTGCTGCTGAAATACTTCACCACCATCGGCATGCCGCGCAACGAGAACTACCCCGATCCGTATCGCCGCCCGATCGGCACCGATCCCGGCACGCGCGAGGTGATGCGCCAGGACTCGCTCAGCTGGGAGGACATCAAGATTTTCCGCGACAAATGGCCGGGCATCCTGATGATCAAGGGCATCAACCGCCCGGACGATGCGCTGAAGGCGATCAGCTACGGGGTGGACGGGCTGATCGTCTCCAACCACGGCGGGCGCAACATGGACAGCGCCGCCGCCACCATCGACCTGCTGCCGGAGATCGCCGAGGCGGTGGGCGAGAAGGCGACCGTGATCCTCGACTCCGGGGTTCGCCGCGGCTCCGACATCGCCAAGGCGCTGGCGCTGGGGGCGAAATGCGTGCTCACCGGGCGCGCCACGCTGTACGGCACCGCGGTGGGCGGGGAAGCCGGCGCCGCGCAGGCGGTCAATTTCATCCGCACCGAACTCGACAAGACGATGGCCTATACCGGCTGCCGCAGCGTGGCGGAGATCAGCCCCGACATCTTCTTCGACGCGCCCGAGGGCAACCGGCTGCGCGCCATGGCGGGATAGGCGGGGGCGCGTTCACCGCCGCTTAACCCGGCGATGGTCTGCTGGCGCCATGCCGGGTTTGCTTCGCATCGGTCTCGTCATCCCCGCCCGCGACGCCGCGCCCTGGATCGGCGCGACGCTCGCTTCGGTGCGGGCGCAGAGCCATGCCGCCTGGCAGGCGGTGGTGGTCGATGACGGCTCCGCCGACGCCACGGCGGCGATCGCCGCCGGCACCGGCGATGCGCGCATCGCGGTGATCCGCGCTGCCCCAAGGGGGGTGTCGGCGGGCGTGTCGGCGGCGCGCAACCGCGGCCTCGCCGCGCTGTTCGCGGCGCCGGTCGCGGCGGCCGGGCCGGTGGCGGCGGTGCTGTTCCTCGATGCCGACGATCTGCTGGCCCCGGACGCGCTGGCCCGGCTGGCGGCCACGCTGGCGGCGCATCCGGACGCGGTCGCGGCCTGCGGGGCCTGGGCGGCGGTGACCGCGGCGGGCGCCCCGTTGCCCGGACGTCACAAGCCTGCCGGCGGGGACGTGCTGGCCCGGCTGCTGTGCCGCAACCTGTTCGTCAACGGCGGCCAGTTGCTGATCCGCGCCGAGGCGGTGCGCGCGGCCGGCGATTTCCGCCCCGAGCTGACCTATGCGGAAGACTGGGAATACTGGCTGCGCCTGGCCCGCCGGGGCTGCTTCGCGCCGGTGCCGGGCCGCAGGCCGGTGCTGTTCGTCCGCCGCCGCGCGGACGGGGCTTGCGCCCGCGCCAGCGGCGATCCGGCGGCCTTCGCCCCGGCGCTGGCGGCCGGCTTCGCCGCGACCGACCTCAAGGACCGGTTCGGTCCCGCGCGGCTGGCCCGCCTGCGGGCCAGGATGGAGGCGGAGAACCACTGGGTCGTCGGCCGCGCCCTGTTGCGCCGCGACCGCCGCGACGAGGGGCTGGCCTGGTTGCGCCGCTCCGTCGCGGCGCGGCCGGGCGCCCGGCGGGCGGTGCTGCTGGCGCTGTGGCACGCGGCGCCAGCCCTGGCCGCCCGGCTGGCCGGCGGCTGAGGGGGGAGGGGGCCCGGGCATCACATCATGCCCATTGCGCCAGCCGCCGGTTGGCCGAGAATGCGGCCGTCCCCCCCCCGGAGCTCGCCGATGATTTTCCCGATGGCCTCTCCGCCGTTCTCGCGCCGTTGTCCCGCCGCCCCGCTTGGCTTCGCCCCATGAGCGAGCCGCGGCTGACCGCCGGGCTCTGGGTACGCGCAGCGCTGCGCATGGGCGATCTGGCCGGTCAGCCGGGCGCGGTGCTGCGCAAGGGCGATGCCTCGGCCGGCGGGGTGCTGGTGGTGCTGCGCGGGCGTGCCGGGCTGACCGTGCTGGCGCAGGCGCGCGCCGCGGATGGCGCGACGGCCTGGCTGCGCGGCACGGGCGCCGCGCCGGTGGACCAGGACGCCGCCGACGCCTACGTGGCGCGACAGGTCCAGCGCGACCCGGATCTTTGGGTGCTCGAGTTCGAGACCCCCGACCTTGTTCCGCCGTTCGAGGCAAAGCTGATCTGAACCCCGGCGGCTGCTTCGGCCGCCCGGTCCTTCGCGCCGTGGCGCGGGATGGGGAAGCGCCCGCCGCGCTTGCGTCCCGTCAGGCGTGGGAGACCGGCTCGGCGGTCTCGGCCCGGCTCTTGGGCGCGGTCTCCGCCGCCGCCGGCGGGACAGGCGGCGCGGCGGGGGCGGACTCCGCCTCCAGCGCCTCCCGCTTCGGGGCCGCGACGGGCGCCGAGGCCGCCGGGCTGTCGTCTTCCGCCATGGTCTTCTTGAACGCTTTGATGCCCTTGGCCAGATCGCCCATCAGGCCGCTGACCTTGCCGCCGCCGAACAGCAGCATCACGACCAGCAGCACCACCAACCAGTGCCAGATGCTGAATTCACCCATCAACGCCTCCGTGCGGGGCCCGCCGCGCGGGGCCCCTTGCTTCGAGTGCCGTGCGGCGGTTCCGCCGCCGCACGTCTTTTCCCGGCAGGCTTCGCCGGAATGCCCCCCGATCCGCCAAGGGTGAAACCGCAGCGTGATCGGGTCTTTTCGTTGTGGCCCAGGCCATCGTCGCCCAGAGGCGTCGCGGCCCGAAAAGCGTCACGCCGCCCTGGGCCCGCTTTGGGCCAGGCTTGGCGGCGGTTTTCATGACTGCGGGCGCCGCTGCAATTCCGTGGCCCCGTGTGCGCCGGTACGCCTCCGCCGGGACGTCTCGGGCCATCTCCGGTTGTTCGGCTGCCGGTCTCCGGCCGCAGCGCGTGCGGGTCAGCCCTGGCGGGCGGTGGTCTTGGTGTTGGCGGCGCCCTGGCCGGTGGCGCCGGGGCCGGCGATGTTTCCGGCCGGCCGATCGACGTTCGCCGTCATCGACGCGTCGTCGTCGTCCGCCATGTTCTTCTTGAAGGACTTGATGCCCTTCGCGAAGTCCCCCATCAGGCCGCTGACCTTGCCGCCGCCGAACAGCAGCATCACGACCAGCAGCACCACCAACCAGTGCCAGATGCTGAAGCTACCCATTCCACCCTCCAAACCCAGGCGCTTCGCGGCGCCCGTGCAAATCCGATTCCGTCCGGGACGATCCTGCCCGCCGCGGCGGGCGTGCGCCGTCAGACCCCGCCCGGACCACTTCTCGGTGTCACATGACCTGCTCCGGCCCGGCATGCAAGCGGTGTTTCAGGACATGGAAGAACGCTCATCCACCTGCCCCGCGCAGCGCGAGGCGCAGGGCGCGCGGCGCCCCCGCCTCCAACCGCTCCGGCGAGCGGGTCCGCGGCGGCAGGATGAACCCGTCGGCCTTGTAGCGCCGCCGGCCCAGCTGGCCGGATGGCGGCCACAGACCCGCACCAGGCCAGTCATTCGCGCCGGAGACATCGACCACGGCCTGATCCACCGTCACCCGCCGGGCTACCCAGTTCGCCTGCGCCACCAGGATCGCGCGCGGGGCCGCGAATCGGGCACATGACGGTCGAGCCTACACCGCCGCGGGCGACCCGTGCCGGCGGATACGATCGCCCGGTTCGCCGCCCGGATCAGCCGTGACCGCCGGCGCCTTCCTCCAGCAGCCGGGCGATGCGTTGCAGCGCCAGCAGGTAGCCCTGGGTGCCGAACCCGGCGATCACCCCGGATGCCACGGTGGAGACGTAGGAATGGTGCCGGAACGCCTCGCGCTTGTGGACGTTGGAGATATGCACCTCCAGGATCGGCCCCTCGAACGTGTTGAGCGCGTCGAGGATGGCGACCGAAGTGTGGGTGAACGCGGCCGGATTGATGACGAGGCCGGAAGCTGTTTCGCGCGCCTCGTGGATCCAGTCGATGATCTCGTATTCGCGGTTGCTCTGGTGGAAGCGCAAGGCGAGCCCGATCTCGGCTGCCAGCGCGCGGCAGGCCGCCTCGACATCGGCCAGCGTCTCGTGGCCGTAGATGTGCGGCTGGCGCTTGCCGAGCAGATTGAGGTTCGGTCCGTTCAGGACATACACGAGACGGCTCATGGCGCTGCTCCCTGGCAGTGGCGGTCCGCCCGTATAGGGGAGGCCGGCGAGGCACGCGACCGAGCGGGCGCGATCAGCCGGGGTCCGCGTCCCGCACCTCCGCCTCGATCGCGGCCAGCAGGCGGGCGGGGAAATGCGGCGGCACGTCCTGGGTGATGAGCACCAGCCGGCTGGTGCTGTCCCAGCCCGGCGGCCAGCGGTCCAGCCATTCGATCGGCGCCAGGGTGTGGCGCACGCCCTGGATCAGCGCCGGGCGGCCGGGCAGTTCGGCGATTTCCATCAGGCCCTTGAGCCGCAGCAGGCGGGGGCCGCAGTGCTCGGCCAGGGTTTCCAGGAACAGCGACAGCGCCGCGCCGGGCAGCGGCGCCGCGCGTTCCAGCACGATGCTGCCGAGACCCTCGCCGTGCTGCCCACCCCGCCGGAACGGATCGGCCCCCGCCGGGGCGAGCGCGTCCAGCCGGGCGGCGCGCGGCGCCGGATCGGCGGGGGCGAACAGCAGCGCGGGGTCGAGCGCGCCGCGCACCGCCGCCAGCACCGCGGCACCGGGGGCGAGCACGGCCAGGCGCGCGCGCAGTGCCGCCGTGTCCGGGGCCAGGTCGGTCTTGCTGAGCACGATCCGGTCCGCCACCGCGACCTGGCGCCGCGCCTCCCCATGGGCGTCGAGCGAGGCCGCGCCATGCAGCGCATCGACCAGGGTGAGCACGGTCTCCACCCGGTGGGATCGGACCAGATCGGGATCGCCGAACAGCGCGGCGAGGATCGGTGCCGGATCGGCCAGGCCCGAGGTCTCGATCAGCACCCGGTCGTAGCCGGGAATCTCCCCCGCCGCCGCGCGGCGATCGAGGTCGCGCAGCGTGAAGGTGAGGTCGGTCTGCACCCGGCAGCAGAGACAGCCGGTGGTGAGCGCGAGCGTCGTCTCGTCGCCCGCCGCGATCAGCGCGTGATCGATCCCGACCTCGCCCCATTCGTTGACGATCACGGCGGTGCGCGCGAACGCCGGGTCCCGCAGGACCCGGCCGATCAGCGTGGTCTTGCCGCTGCCGAGGAAGCCGGTGACGAGCGAGGCCGGCCGGACGGCAGCGGCGTCGCTCACGAAGGATAGGTCATGTGACATCCGTTGTCGGCCGCCGACCCCGCGACATCCTGGCCGGGCACCAGCTTGTGCGGGGTGAAGATGTTGAACTTGTTGCCCTTCGGCGGATGCACCTCGCCCACGAAGATGTTCGCCATCAGCTGGTGATCCTCCTTGCGGTAGAACACCTTGCCGGGCTGCAACGCAACCTCGGGCGGCAGCTCCATGCCCTCCAGCGTGCGTGCCATCTTGAGCGCGTCGAGGCTTTTGCTGTGCTCGGCGGCGAGGCGGAAGCTGTGCACGGCGACATAGCCGAACCAGACGCGGGCGGACGGCATCACGTGGTATTTCTTCTCGATCGCGGCGTTGAACGCCGCGACGTGCGGCACGCCGGGCTGGTTCCACCACCACTCGAAATTCCACCAGCCGGTCTGCGCGGCCGGCGGGGTGGCGATCACGTCTTCGAGCTCGAAGACCGCGCCGCCGAGGGCGATCGACTTCTCCAGGCCGAATTGCAGGAACTGCTTCATGCAATCGACCTGCGGCTGGCCGTACATGTTGTTGATGAGCACGGTCGGCTTGTAGAGCTTCGCCTTGATGAGGGTGGCGGTGAAATCGAGCGTCGTCTGCGGCAGCATGACGGCCTCCACCGTGCCGCCGAGCTTCTTCACGTCGCGGATGAAGGCGGCCTGCAAGGTGTGGCCATAGGCGTAGTCCGGCGTGATCATGAACCAGCGCTTGCCGAACTTCTTGATCAGCGTGCCGGTGATCGAGGCGGCATCCATGCTGGTGGTACCGCAAATGCGAAAGACGTTCCATTTGCAGGCCTTGCCGGTCATCGGATCGGTATGCGCGCCGGGGATGATGTTGAGGATGCCCTTCTGGTTGGTCACCTGGGTCTGCGCGTAGGCGATGCCGGAGTTCGGGTCGCTCAGCAGCACGTTCACCTTGTCGCGGTCGATCAGCTTGATCGCCTTCTGCACCCCGGTGCCGGTATCGTTCGCCGAATCCTCGGTCAGCAGCTGCAATGGCCGGCCGAGCACGCCACCCTTGGCGTTGATCTGCTCAACCGCCAGCGTCGCACCATGCACTTCGGAGCTGCCGAGCATGGAGGCAGCGCCGGTCAGCTCGTCCGTCATACCGATCTTGATCGGCACCTCGCCGCGGGCGGAAAGCAGGAATGGCGCGGCGAGCTGTGCGCCCGCGATGGCCGCCGCGCCTTGCAGCACGCGACGGCGGCCGGGCCGGGGCCCGGTCGGTTCGGTGGTGGACATCCGTGTCGTCTCCCTATGTCGGGCGGCACCGGGAATCGGCACCGCATTTTCACCGGAACGTTCGTCCGGCTTCGGCGCAACGATACCAGGACGTACGGATCGAGCGGGTTAAATCCAGGTAATTTTGTGAGCTTGCGGCCAGCTTGGCAGGGGACCAAGGTGGCCGCGGCTCTGCGGGAGGCGATGATGGACGGCGAGGAAACGCGGTTTCTGATCACCGACGAGACGACGCTGGCAGCTTTGTACGGCGCGCCGTCCGAGGGGGCGATCCGCAAGGAAGTCGATCACATCCCCCCGGTCTATCGCGCCTTCATCGAGGCGGCGCCGTTCGTCGTGCTGGCCACCTCGGGACCGGACGGGATGGATGCCTCCCCGCGCGGCGATCCGGCGGGGTTCGTGACGGTCGCGGACGCGCACACCCTGCTGATCCCGGACCGGCGCGGCAACAACCGCACCGATACGCTGCGCAACCTGATCCACGATCCGCGCATCGGTCTGCTGTTCCTGATCCCGGGCATCGGCGAGACGCTGCGGGTGAACGGGCGGGCGGCGATCTCGGTTTCGCCCGATCTGCTGGCGCGGTTTCCCGCGCAGGGCAAGTTGCCGCGCTCGGTGCTGATCGTGACGGTGGAGCGGGTCTATTTCCAGTGCCCGAAGGCGCTGGTGCGATCCGAGTTGTGGAACCCCGACAAGCACCTGCCGCGGTCGGCGCTGCCGAGTTCCGGGACGATCCTGGCGGCGCTGACGGACGGGGCGGTGGGCGGCGCGGCGTATGACGCGGCCTATCCGCAACGGCTGCGGGAGACGATCTACTGAGCGGCCACCGCCGCCCGCACCACGCCGAGCGCCGCCGCGATCGACGCCGCCGCCCGCGGCGGCCGGCCTGCCGCGATCCGCTCCGGCGTCTGCACGAACCACCGCACCGGGCGCAACGCGGGATCGGCGGGTGCGATCCGCACCATGCCCGCCGCCGCCTCGATCACCACGCCATCCGCGGTCGCCGCCGCCCGCCCAGCCACGCCCCAGAGCGCGAGGCAATCGGCGAGCAGCGCCCGCAACTCGGCATCGGTCACAAACGCGGCCCGGCGATGATCTCGGCGGCGATCTTGCGCGGCAGCCACTGCCCGTCGTCCAGGCTGCCGAGGAACTTGCCGC
>JAJZVS010000425.1 GCA_021845555.1 Pseudomonadota bacterium | reverse complement strand
CGCCTGCGCGAACGGCTGGCCACCCCGCTGCTGGTCGCCGAGCACGTGCGCGGGATCGAGGCCAAGGCCGCGTTCCTGATCGGCGGCGGCGGCGACCTGCTGCACATCGATCCGGAATACGACATGGGCATCACCGGGGCGATGAAGCTCGTGCACATGACGCAGGCGCTCGGCCTCGATGTGCAGGTCCACGCCTGCGGTCCGGCGCACCGGGCGGTGATCGCGGCGACGCCGAACACGCATTTCTACGAACTCGCGCTGATCGGCCCCGGCATGAGGAACGCCGTGCCGCCGGTCTATGCCTGCGGCTATTCCGACCAGCCGGAGGCGCTGGCCGCCGACGGCACCGTGCCGGTTCCCGACGGACCCGGCCTCGGCGTGACCTACGACTGGGATTTCATCGCCCGCAACACGGTACGCGAGGAAGTGTTCGCCGCCTGATCCGCGCTACCCCGCCCGCCGCGCCAGCAGGAACAGCCGGCGGAACCCCAGCAAGGTCGCCCCGTCCGGCCGGCGCGGATAGAACGGCCGCAGCGCGGCGGCATAGGCGGCGCGGAACCCGGCTTTCTGGTCCGCCGGCAGCGGTTCCAGGAACGGGCGCAGGCTGGTGCCGGCCGCCCATTCCACCACCGCGTCCTCGCCCGCCAGCACGTGCAGGTAGATCGTCTCCCACAGTTCGAGCGAGGCCACGTGCGGACGCAGGATGTCCCAATACTGTTCCGGCTCCAGGATATCGCGGGCGCTGACATGCCCGCGCAGCCGTTCCGCCCACGGCCCCTCCCCCGCCACCGCCAGCTGCTGGCGGCGCAGGGGCGAGGCGTGCATCGCCGGCATCTGCACCGCCAGCACCCCGCCCGGCGCGAGCAGCCCGGCCAGATGCGGAAACAGCGTCGCGTGCTCCCCGGTCCAGTGCAGCGCGGCGTTGGAGAAGATCAGGTCGGGCGGCACCTCCGGCTGCCAGGCGGCGAAATCGGCGGCGAGGAAGCGGCAGCCCGGCGCGGCGGCGCGGGCGCGATCGAGCATCGCCGCCGAGGCGTCCACCCCCAGCACGTCGGCCGCCGGAAACCGCTGCCGCAGCAGCGACGTGACCGTGCCCGGCCCGCAGCCGAGATCGACCACATGGGCCGGCACATCCAGCGGCACCCGCGCCAGCAGATCGACCGCCGGACGCAGCCGCTCGTCGGCGAAGCGCAGGTATTGCCCCGGATCCCAGGGCGCGAACGGCGCCGAACCGGGCTCAGTGCCGCCCGGCATCGACACGGTCGAACATCCGCTTCAGGTACCAGAACGCGGCCACCACCGCGACCGCGAACAGGGCGATGCCGAGCCCGTACACCTCCCCGGCGATCGAGATCATCACCAGCGCGACCACCGCCGCCACGCCGCATACCAGCAGGACCACAACGTCCTTCGCACCGAAGCCCATATCCACCGCTCGCTCTTTCCGTTGCAACGCCGGCACCGTCCCGCCGCCTTGGGGGCTACTATGCGGGCGCCGGCACCGCGGTGGCAATCTGCCGCGCCACCCCCGCCGCCGCCGCCCGCCCGGCCTGGAACAGATGATCCAGGAACTCCGCCTCCCCGTTGAACTTGGAGGACACCGGCAGATCGCCCAGCGCCGTGTCGTCGGCGATCTCGATCAGCCGAAGCCCTGAAGGCAGCGCGGCCAGTTCGGCGGCGAGCACGTTCTGCCCGGCGATCTCGGTGATCCGGTTCAGGATGTCCGCCTGCGTCGCCGGCACGCCCGGCCGGCGCACCGACTGGGCGCGGATCAGCACCAGCACCCCCGGCAAGGGCGGCGTCAGCAGCGGCGCCAGCGGCGGGTTGCCGGCAAAGCCGCCGTCCCAGCAGGCCCGCCCGTCCACCGTCACCGCCGGGAACACGAACGGCACGCAGGCGGAGGCGAGCAGCGCGTCCACCGTGATCCGCGCGTTGTCGAACAGCACCGCCGCGCCGGTTTCCACCTCGGTCGCGGCGATCGTCAGCCGCGGCGCCTCCGGGTGGACCAGCAGCCGCCGGTCCAGCAGATCGGACAGCACCCCGCGCAGCGGGTTGTGACCGAGCGGGTTGAGCTGCGACGGACCGAACACCCGCATCGCCATGTCGAGCCCCCACCAGGCGGGGGTGTTGGAGATGTCCCAGCCCCAGAGCCAGCGCTCCAGCGGGCCGGGGCGCAGCGGGCTCAGCGCGTGGGCGCGGGCCACCCGTTCCCACAGCCCGCGCAGCTCCCGCCGGGCGGCGAGCGACCCGCCGCGCACCAGGCCCTGCACCAGCAGCGCCCCGGTGATCGCGCCGGAGGAGACGCCGGAGATCGCCTCGGGCCGGACCCCGTCTTCCAGCAGCCGGTCGAGCGCGCCCCAGGTGAAGGCGCCGTGCGCGCCCCCGCCCTGGAGGGCGAAAGCCACCGCCCCGGCACCGTCCGGCCGGGCCGTGTCGGTCATCGTACGATTGGACATGGGGCGCAGGGTGGGGCACCGGGGCCGGCAGGGCAAGCGTGACGGGCGGGGCGGGCGGGATCGTGCGGTTCTCCGCCGGCGGAGCGCCGTGGCGGCTTTGTGCCGGTGTGCGCAGGCGTGGCCGAACGCACGGGCTGGGGGCACCCCGTGGCGGCGGTCAGGCCGGTGATCGCATTGGCCGTCTCCATACTCCGCCTGCCGTGCGGCGGCGGCGGGCCATGCCGCACAGGGCGGGAGAATCCGGCCCGCAGGCCAGCGCGATGGCGACCTTCGGCACCGACCGGTCTGGCGCGCGAGGTCGATCGAGCGGCCGCGCGCGAACTCACAGACATACCAGCGGCCCGACCGGCATGCCGCGACCGATCACCGCGGGCTGCCGGAGTGACACCTTTTTGAAGGGCGCTTTCTGCGATCGAGGGATCGCCGGTCGGGTCGGCCAGGATGCGGGTCGGACGATCATGGACAGGGATCGGCCTATCCCGGTCTCCATGGCAGGCCTGACT
>JAJZVS010000424.1 GCA_021845555.1 Pseudomonadota bacterium | reverse complement strand
CACCAGCACGGTGATCGGCCCCAGCCGGCGCCCAACCTCGGCAATCGCGGCGCGAAGCGCGGCGATATCGGTCAGGTCGCAATGCTGGAAGAACGGCTCCGGATGGCCGGCGGCGGCCAGCCGCGCCGCCAGCGCGCTGGCCGGGTCGTCGGCGATGTCCAGGAACGCGACGCGCGCGCCCTGGGCAGCGAAGGCTGCCACCTCCGCCGCGCCGATGCCGGAGGCGCCGCCGGTGACCAGCACCACGCGATCGCGCAGGCTGGGATAGATGGCTTCGGTCATGGCACCAGTCTCCTTGCGTGCAATTCGTCGAGGATCGCCGCGGCCACCGCTTCCGGCGGCTGGTCGATCGAGACGGTAATCGGATGCTCGTCCTCGCCCGGCTCCTCCAGCGTGGCGAACTGGCTGTCGAGCAGGCCCGGCGGCATGAAATGCCCGCGCCGGGCCGCCAGCCGCGCGGCAATCACCGCGCGGGAGCCTTGCAGATAGACCAGCGCGACATCGGCGCGCTCGCCGATCAGAATCGCGCGATAGGCGCGTTTCAATGCCGAACACGCGACCAGCGCCGAGCGGCCCGCTGCGCGCTCGGCATCGATCGCCGTGGCGATCGCGCGAAGCCACGGCCAGCGGTCCTCGTCCGTCAGCGGGATGCCGTGCTTCATCTTCTCGATATTGGCCGGCGGGTGGAACGTATCGCCCTCGATCACGTCCCACCCCAGGCTTGCGCCGACCAGCTTGGCGATCGTGGTCTTGCCGCAGCCGGAGACGCCCATCACCACCAGGACGGTCATGCGCGGAGGGGCCGCCGCGCGGCATGCGAGAGGCGTGACGGGGTCACGGACGGTCCTTTCTCGAAGCGGCTTGAGCGGCGCGGGTCGCGGCACAGCGGATAGCACCGGGGGGATCGTCCGGCCAGCGGCGGGCGGGGCTTGCCCGGCGATGCGAATACCCCATATTCGCCTCAGATCTTGAGGCGAATATGTTCATCTGGGAACGCCCCGACTGGCCCCGGTTCCGCTGGGACGCGCACCGCCTGGCGCTGCCGCTGGCCGCGGCGCATGTCGCCCGGGGGCGCCTCGCCGCGCGGCTGGAACGGCTCGGCTTTCCGCTCCAGTCCGAGGCCGAGCTGCGCGCGACCACCGAGGAAACCTTGCGCAACGCCGAGATCGAGGGCGAGATCCTGGACCGCGCGAGCGTCCGTTCCTCGCTCGCCCGCCGCCTCGGTGTCCCGGATGGGGCGCTGGGGCCGGAGGACCAGCGTGTCGCGGGCATCGTGGAGGTCACGTTGGACGCGACGCGCGCGTGCGCCGCGCCGCTCACGCGCGAGCGGCTCTGGGCCTGGCAGGCCGCGCTGTTCCCGACCGGCCGGTCGGGGCTGAGCGCGATCCGGGTGGGGGCCTGGCGCGACGATGCGCGCGGCAAGATGCAGGTGGTGTCGGGGCCGATCGGGCGCGAGACGGTGCACTACGAAGCCCCGCCGGCGGCGCGGATCGACGCCGAGATGGACCGCTTCCTGGCATGGTTCGCAGCCCCGATCGCGATCGACGGCTTCGTGCATGCCGCGCTCGCGCATCTCTGGTTCGTCACGCTGCACCCGTTCGAGGACGGCAACGGCCGCATTGCCCGCGTGCTCGCGGACATGAGCCTCGCCCGCTCGGAAGCCTCGCCGCGCCGCTTCTACAGCCTGTCGGCGCAGATCCGCGCCCACCGGGCCGGATACTATCGCTCCCTGGAACGGACGCAGCGGGGCGATCTCGATATCACGATGCATCTCTTGTGGTTCGCCGCCCGCGCGGCGAAGGCGGTGGCGGCCGCGGAGACCGCCTCCGCCGGGGTCCTGCACAAGGCGGAGTTCTGGCAGGCGCACGCGGGGCTCGCGGTGAACGAGCGCCAACGGGCGATGCTGGGCCGCCTGCTCGACGGGTTCCAGGGCAAGCTGACCAGCCGCAAATGGGCCGCGCTCGGGCGCTGTTCGCTCCCCACCGCGCAGCGCGATATCCGCGACCTGATCGCGCGCGGCGTGCTGGTCCGCAACCCGGGCGGCAGCCGCAACGCAAGCTACCGGCTGGACGGCGGGTGACACTTCATTTCTGCTTCAGCATGTGCTCGGTATGGCCGCCGAAGCCGAAGCGCATCGCCGAGAGGATCTTTTCCCCGAACGTATGATCCCTGCGCGAGCGGAAACGCGCGAACAACGCGGCGGCGAGCACATGCGCCGGCACCGCCTCCTCCACCGCCGCATCGACCGTCCAGCGGCCTTCGCCGGAATCCTCCACGAAGCCGGAGAAATGTTCCAGCTGCTCATCCGTCGCCAGCGCCGAAGCGGTCAGGTCGAGCAGCCAGGACGACACCACCGACCCGCGGCGCCAGACTTCGGCGATGTCGCCGAGATCGAGGGTGAAGCGCTCGTCTTCCGGCAACGCATCGGATGCGCGGCCCTTCAGGACGTCGAACCCCTCCGCATAGGCCTGCATCAGGCCGTATTCGATGCCGTTATGCACCATCTTCACGAAATGCCCCGCCCCGGCCGGACCGGCATGAATGTAGCCGCGCTCGGCGCGCGGATCGCGGCCTTCCCGCCCCTCGGTGCGCGGAATGTCGCCGAGGCCTGGGGCGAGCGCGGCGAAGATCGGGTCGAGATGCGCGACCGCGTCCTTCTCCCCGCCGATCATCAGGCAGTAGCCGCGCGCCAGCCCCCACACGCCGCCGGAGGTGCCGCAATCGAGGTAACGGATGCCCTTCGCGGCCAGCGCCTTCGCGCGGCGGATGTCGTCCTTCCAGAACGTGTTGCCGCCGTCGATCACGATATCCCCGGCCCCCAGCAGGCCACCGAGCGCGGCGACGGTGTCCTCCGTGATCTTCCCGGCCGGCAGCATCACCCACACGGCCCGCGGCGACGGACCGAGCGCGGCCACCAGCGCCGACAGGGACAACACCGGCTCCGCGCCCTCCCCGGCAAGCGCG
>JAJZVS010000423.1 GCA_021845555.1 Pseudomonadota bacterium | reverse complement strand
TATCTTCATGTGCGGCGCCTGCGATCCGTACAAGTCGCTGCCGATCCTGAAGGCGGCGTTCCGCCCGTCCTCGATCAATCTCGGCGAGCAGCGCCGCGGCCTGATCGTCTGATCCTTCCGCCTTCACCGGCTTGCCCGCAGCGCCTCCGCCGATCGCCGGCGGGGGCGTTGCGCTGTCTGGAGACCGCGCCATGACCGCCGATATCTGGGTCAACGAGACCCTCTACCCCGACTGGGGCCAGCGCTTCCGCGTCACCCGCGAACTTGCCAGGGTGAAAAGCGCCTTCCAGGACATCGCGATCCTGGAAACCAGCTCGCACGGGCGCATCATGCTGCTGGACGGCGTGGTGCAGATCACCGAGGCGGACGAGTTCGTCTATCAGGAAATGCTCGCCCATGTGCCGCTGCTCGCGCACGGCGCGGCGGCCAACGTGCTGATCATCGGCGCCGGGGACGGCGGCGTGCTGCGGCGCGTGCTCGCCCACCGCGCCACCGCGCGGGCGGTGATGGTGGAGATCGACGGCGAGGTGATCCGCCTGTCACAGCAGCACCTGCCGGCGATCGCCGGCGCGGCGTGGACCGATCCGCGCGCCGAGGTGATCGTCGGCGACGGCATCGACTACGTGACGCGCGCCCCGGATGCGTCGTTCGACGCGATCATCGTCGATTCCACCGACCCGATCGGCGTCGGCGAGGTGCTGTTCACCGACGATTTCTACGCCAACTGCGCGCGTATCCTGACGCCGCGCGGCGTGGTGGTGAACCAGTGCGGCGTGCCGTTCATGCAGGCCGACGAACTGCGCGAGACCTCCGCCCGGCGGGCGAAGTTCTTCCCGCACGTCAGCGCCTATGTCGCCGCGGTGCCGACCTATGTGGGCGGGTTCATGACGCTGGGCTGGGCGGGGAAGGATCCGGCGATGACCGCGCTGAGCGTCCCCGAACTCCGCGCGCGGGCCGGGGCGGCGGGCATCCTCGGCACCACCGGGTATTGGACGCCGGAGATCCATGCCGGCGCGTTCCACCTGCCGCCGTATATCGCGCGGCACTTGCCGTAGGGCGCGACCGTCGCACGCGGCAGCGTCGGCGGCACTCCGGGGCGCGGCACACGGGGCGCTGACGGGGCCCGGGCGACACACTGCGTCCGCGGCCGGGGATCGGCGCGGGACGCCGCGAGCGGGATTTGGCGCATGCGCCGCACCCCGCCGTTGGCCACCCGCAGATCCCCGCCGTGCTGTCAGCGTGACGGCCGGCGCCGAACGAATCCCAGACCGATCAGACCGAACGCCAGGACCGCCGCTCCCGCCGGTTCCGGCACCGCGGCCGGTCCGAACGTCGCCGAGTAGGTGAAATAAGCGCCGAGCGCGCTCCAGGAGTTGTTGCCTGGCGTCAGCGGATTCGCACCCTGCGAGTTATCAAAAACGCCGCCCCCGTTCAGCACATCGGTGCTACTGGTGGCAATCGCCGCCCCTTGGACCGGACCGGCCACACCCGCGACGGTCATGTAGGCGATGTAGCTCTGGCCGGCGGTCAGCGCGAGATTGATCCCGGAGAAAGTCAGCGCCTCGTTGCTGGCGCCGGAATCGGCGATCGGCGCACTGACATAGAGGGCCGGCCCGACGGCGCTTGTGCCGTTCCATGAGGCGACCACCAGCTCGAGATTCCCGACAGCAGCGACAGATTGGCTCCGGAATGTCCAGCTATCGAGGGCGCCGCCCGGCGCGGTAAAATATTCGCCATAACTCGTCGTATCGGGACTGCCGAATGAGCCAATGCTGCCCTGTGCTCCGCCGCTGTTCGTGTAAACTGTCGCATTGGCCGAGGCGCTGAAGCATGCCGCGAAAGCGACTGCGGCAACACCCCCCAGGATACGGCGGTACATCACTTTGCATTTCCCTTTTTCTAACATTTCGTTATCTAAAGGGATAACCGATTCCGCGTCAAGACGAAGATTGCGCGGGACAGCCTGTCGCAGGAGGATTCCACCGCGCTCCAGAACCGATCGCGCTCTTGCGGTCCTACTCCGCCGCCAGGAACGGGAACGGGCCGGGATAGTCCTCCACCAGCACGGTATGGCTGACGAACCCGGCCGCGCCGCGCCCCAGGTCGCGCCAATGGTGCAACTGATACGCCGGCGGTTCCAGCACCAGCGCCGACGGCGCTTCCTCCCGCAGGTCGAACGCCACCTGATGCGCGACCGACGGCGCGATCGACACGATCGCGTTGCCGAGGCGCGCGAACACCCCACGATGATCGTGCCCGCACAGCACCAGCCGCACCTGCGGATGGCGTTCCAGCACCGCAGCGAACCCCTCCGGCCGGCGCAGCGCAAGCCGGTCCATGTGCCCGATGCCGGTGGCGATCGGCGGGTGGTGCATGCCGATCACGGTCGGCCGGTCGGGCGCCGCGGCCAGCGTCGCCTCCAGCCAGTCCAGCCGGCGGGCGCAGAGTTCGCCATGCCCGGCGCCGGGCACCACGGTATCGAGCATCACTAGGCGAACCGGGAAGCCCTCCACCGCATACTGCACGAACCCGTCGGCGTGGCTTGTGGCGGGCAGGCCGGCGATCATCGCCTCCCGCGCATCGTGGTTGCCGGGGATGGCGAACACCGGCGCCACCGGATAGCGCGCCAGCAGCCCGGCCAGGAGCGCGTATTCCGCCGGCGCGCCGGAATCGGTGAGATCGCCGGTCAGCAGCACCGCGTCCGGCAGCGGCCGTCGGGCGGCGAGCGCGCGGAAGGCGCGCTCGGCCAGCATGTTGGTCTCGACCACCCGGTTGGCGGGAAGCCCACGCGGGCGCAGGTGCAGGTCGGTAAGCTGGGCGATCAGCATTTGGGCCTCCCGAGCGGGAAAAGAGGTTTGCCGGCGGCGCGCACCTGGGTCCAGTGACGTCTGCGTGGCGGCGGGGCGATCGCCCGGAGCGTGACCGCCCGGCCGGAACCCGCGCCCGCGGGCGCGTTCGGCCTGACCGCCGC
>JAJZVS010000422.1 GCA_021845555.1 Pseudomonadota bacterium | reverse complement strand
ACGCCCTGCAACAGATCCGCCTTGCCGGGGCCGATCGCCACTTCGGCGCCCAGCACCACGCGCAGATGCAGGCCCAGCCTCTCGGGATGACGCAGTTTTCGCATGGCGCGAACCAAAGCACGCGCGGGGTCACGGGGCCAGACCGCTCCGGTCGACACGCCGGCCATGCGCCGCGCGGGTGGCGCGCCCCCGCCGACCGTGGTTATCCTGTCCGCAACCAACCTGCCGTCCAGGAGGAAACCCGAGCCATGACCCTCGCGATCCACCAAATTCACCCGCATTTCGTGGGCGAGGTCTCCGGCATCGACCTCACCCGCCCGCTCGCGCCCGATCAGGTCGCCGCGCTGGAAGCCGGGATGGACCGCTACGCCGTGCTGGTGTTCCACGACCAGCAACTGACGGACGAGCAGCAGATGGCGTTCACCCGCAACTTCGGCGCGATCGAGGAGGCCCGCGGCGGCAACATCACGCGGCCCGAGCAGCAGCGCCTGCCCAAGGGGATGAACGACGTCTCCAACCTCGACAAGGACCAGAAGCCGCTGGCACGCGACGACCGGCGGCGGCTGTTCAACCTCGGCAACCAGCTCTGGCATTCGGACAGTTCGTTCCGCGCCATCCCGGCGAAATACTCGCTGCTGTCCTGCCGCCTGCCGGCCGAGCACGGCGGCAATACCGAATTCGCCGACATGCGCGCCGCCTGGGACGCGCTGGATACGGCGACCAAGGCCGAGCTGCAGGGCCTGATCTGCGAGCATTCCCTGATGTATTCGCGCGGCTCCCTCGGCTTCACCGAACTGACCGAGGAGGAGCGCGCCGCGTTCCGCCCGGTGCGCCAGTCCCTGGTGCGGGTGCATCCGGTCAGCGGACGGAAGTCGCTCTATCTCTCCTCCCACATCGGTACCATCGTCGGCTGGCCGCGGCCCGAGGCGATGGCCTTCATCCGCGACCTCGCCGAGCACGCGACGCAGCCCGAATTCGTCCATGTCCACCGCTGGCGGCAGTGGGACCTGGTGATCTGGGACAATCGCCAGACGATGCACCGCGTGCGCCGCTTCGACGACACCAAGCCGCGCGACATGCGCCGCACCACGGTGGCGGGCGAGGCGCCGACGGCGGAGCAGATCGCGGCCTGAACACAGACCCGCCAAGTGGCGCGTGGCGCCGCCGGCGCATTGCCGTCATGGCCGTGCCTGACCCGGCCATCCGCGCACAGGCGACCGGGGGCAGATGGCCGGCGCAAGGGCCGGCCATAACGGGAGAGGTCGTGCCGGATCGCTGTGTCATCCACGAAGGGGCTGCGCCGTGCGGCTTCCGGGCAAAATGTCACGTGCCATCCCGCGCCGCGTTGCTCCGCGGCGCCGCGGCCTGTAGCGTCCGGCGCGATGTCCGATCCCTCCCTTGCCGACATTCCCGCCCCGGGGTCCCAGCCGTTTGGGCGATCGCCGCTGGGCCGATCCCCGCTGGGGCGCCCGCCGGCCCGGCGCGCGTGCGCCTGGGCCGCATTGCTGTCACTGCTGCTCCTGCCGCTCGCCCCGCTGCCGGCGCACGCGCGCGAACTCACCCTCGCGGTCCACTCGCCGGAACAGTTGAAGGCGGTGCAGCAGGTGTTCGTGGCGCCGTTCAAGGCCGCCACCGGCATCCCGGTGCTGGCGCAGGTCTGGCCCGGCGGGGCCGCCGCGCTGCACACCGGCCTCGCCGGCAAGGACCCGGCCTGGGACCTGATCGAGGTGGACCAGCGCGAACTCGCCGCCGGTTGCGCCGGCGGACTGTTCGCCAAACTGGACCCGAACCAGATCGGCGGCGCGGCGCACTACCTGCCGCTCGCCCTCTCGCCCTGCGGCGTCGGCGCGACGGTGGACAATACCGTGCTCGCCTGGGACCACGACAAATTCCCCGGCAAGCCCGGCTGGGCCGAATTCTGGGACGTGGCGAAGTTCCCCGGCAAGCGCGGCCTGCGCCAGGGCGTGCGCGGCACGCTGGAGATCGCGCTGATGGCGGACGGCGTGGCCCCGTCCGACGTGTACAAAGTGCTCTCCACGCCCGACGGGGTGAACCGCGCCTTCCGCAAGCTCGATCAATTGCGTCCGTATATCGTCTGGTGGAAGACGCCGGCCGAGGCGGCGAAGATCCTTGCCACCGGCGGCGTGCTGATGACCAGCGCGCCGAGCGCCGCGATCGTCCGGGCGGCACGCGCGGCACATCGCGATTTCGGCATCCGCTGGGCCGAAAGCCTCTATGACGTGCAAAGCTGGGCGATCGCCCGCACCAGCGCGAATCAGAGCACCGCCCTGCAATTCCTGTATTTCGCCGGCACCCCGGCGATCCAGGCGCGGCTCGCCGTCGAATTCGCCGAGGGCGGGCTGGCGGCGGAGGCCAACGACGGCCTCCCGGCCGAGGTGGCGGCGATCTCCCCCACCAGCGCCGCGCATCTCAAGGGCGCGCTCCGCATCGACGCGGGATTCTGGCAGGCCAATCTCGACAAGCTCCGCCAGCGCTTCAATGCCTGGCTGGCGCACTGAGCGGCCCGGACTCCGACGGCCCCCGGGTCTGCCGCGCGCCGGATCGGCTGGCGGCGGCACCGGAAACATGACGGGGCGGAAACCGACGGGGCGGAAACCGATCGGCCCCCTTCACCTCTCCCGCTGTGCGGGAGAGGTCGGCGCGCGTCACGCGCCGGGTGAGGGCGAGGGCGGGGGGCACATCGCCCCCGCCACGGTCCGTGCCGCGTGCCCCTCACCCGCCGCGCTGCGCACGGCGACCTCTCCCGCAAGCGGGAGAGGTGATACTTTCCCACGCGAGCGGTCCGGCAGGGCGGCGGCATGACCCGCTTGCCCGACGGCTTCCGGCTGGAGCAGGCTGCCTCCGGCCCGGTGCTGGTGTTCGCCGGCCGGCTGGACGCGGCGGCCGTCGCGCTGCTGTGGCGTCCGGTCCAGGCGGCGGCGCACGCCGCCTCCGGCCGGCCGCTGCGTTTCGATCTGCGCGCG
>JAJZVS010000421.1 GCA_021845555.1 Pseudomonadota bacterium | reverse complement strand
GCTGAACACGGTCGGGTCGCACAAGATCGACCGGTCCTTGTCCACGCACAGCATCCGAAGACCGGGGTGCCCGCCTGGGAGCCTGTCCCGGCCCGGCGCGTGGCCGGTAGGCGACAGCTTCGCACGCTCGGGCGCCGCGAGCTGATCCGGGTGACCCATGCCGCGCGCATGCCGCCGGCGTGCTCGCTGCTTCGGCGGCTCCGGCTTTGTCGGTGGCGAGCGCTCGTTGGCGGCGGCCCGTATCGGATCGTTGGTGATGGCCTCTCCTGGCCTCCCACCCGCATCGATTGGCGCCGGGCTGCCAACGGCAGGGGCCGATGTCATACGTCCCGCTTGGCGGCCAGCGCATCGGCGCCCGCCATGGGAACCCGAAGGATCCACGAAAGCACGCGTGCCCACCGGCGGGGGAAGTGGCTCCAAGGAGCGCTTCCCGCGAACTCGGCCCGGGCAGACTTGGCATGGACGAGACCCCCGTCTTTGCGCGGCGTGCGCCGGTTGGTGCATTGGTGGGTCCGAAGCGGCCCATCAGCCGCTGGTAGCCGTATGCCAGGCGACCGCATCAGGCTCGGAATCTACCTAACCTTGCGCACAGGGACGGCGCCGGATGAGCGCAGTTCGGCCTGGGGCGGGTGGTCCGTCAGGTGCCGAAGAGCGGCTTGCGCCCCGGGGCGCTACGCTGCCCCGGCTCAGCCGCGGCGCTCGGCTGGGCCTGCTGATCCGGCCGTTCCGGCTTGGCGTGCTCCGATGGGTCGGCCGCATCTGGCCGGTTCTGGTCGGCGGTCATGGTCACCTCCATCGTTTTCACCTGCGGGATCGTCACGTGCCACCCTCCGGCGGAGGCAGTTTCGGCACGATTGTGCTGGATGCTGGCGCGGGCGCCTGACCGGTCCGCCGCGGCAAGAGCGCGATCAGGCGAGCCGCGGTCGCGCCGCCACCCGTCATTCCGTCAGGTCGTGCCGCCAGCAGTGCCGCCAAACTCGGGGTTGCGGCCGCCGTCGGCAACGCGGTCAGCCTTGCGGCTTCCTGCCAGGAATCGACGTCCAGGCGCGCTAGGGCCGAGAGGACGCTGAGCGGCATTCCGTTCCGGTCCGCGCCGATCGACGCGAAGAGAAACGGGTCGAACTCGGGTCCAAGGGAACAGGCCGAAGGGGCACGTGTCATTCGGACCACCGCATTTCACCGCCTACCTCGAAGCGACGAAGCCGACGAAATGGCGTGGAGCAGCTGAGCCGTACCCGCCTTGAGCAACCCATATTGCCCCTCCGCCGCGTCGGGCTACGCTCGGAAACCACCCAACCGGTCCGGATGACCGCGCCCGGTCGGCTGCGTCCGGCCGCGAAGGGGTGGCCGGCCGAGGAGGAGATTGGTCACACCTAAGTCGAGGACCCGCGAAGACGCAGCCCGCTGGTTGCTGCGGGGTCAACGCGCGGGTCGCCCGGGGGTTGATGGGCGTCCGTTTGGAGCTCGCGCCGGATCGGCGGCCCGGATGGTACCAGGCGGTAGCCGCCGCAGCTGGGCCGATTGTGCCTCGGCGTCTCCGAAGCCAAAGCTGCGCGAATTTTTGCGCAGTAAATCATAGTACTATGACGGACGCATAGTGCTCATCATCATCGACCAGGGTCATTCGGTTCTCGCCTGTCGGACCGCGTTTATGGCTTTATGCCGGTATGCGGAGAAGTGGTCGAACGCTTCGGCTGGGGTAAAGCCGCGGCGTCGGATGAGGGTGAGCGCGGTGTTGCGCAGAGCGGCGAGCACCTGGGGTGCGGCACCGCCGCGGGTTCGCCCCTGATCCTCCCCCCAGGCGACATCGCGCACATAATGCAGGCGGTTCTCAATTCCCCAATGGGCGCGCGCCAGCGCCAGCAGGCGCGCCGGCGTGGCCTCGGCTGCGGTCAGGCTGGTGATCGCATAGACCGTCTCGATACTCTGCTTGCCGTGCAGCTCGCGCTGGCGCGTCAGGCGGCAGACCTGCGCCACGCCGGGCCAGGTCGATGCCAAGTGCGTGGCCAGGGTCGAGGTCACCTCGATGCGGCGGGTCTCGATCCGGCCATGGGCCTTGTCACAGGTTCGGGCCGTTTTGTGGTCGGGCGGCGGCGACCATTCCGCACAGGGGGGAATCCGGCCCGAAGGCCAGCGCGATGTCGGCTTTCAGCGCCGGCTGGTTGTCTTTCACGGTGAAGAAATAGTCCCCGCCCCGCTCGGTGATGACGCGACAGATCTCCCGCTGGGTGAACATCGCATCACCGGTGATGATGACCCCCGACAGCGGCAACGTCTTCAGCAACTCCACCGCCGCGGTGATCTCGTTGGCCTCGGGTCCGACCCGCAACTGGCCGATCACCCCGGCCAAGCGGTCGCTGAATGCCGCCAGCAGATGCACGCCGGAGGACGTGGCCGTGGCGCTGCCGCACAACCGCTTGCCATCGATCGCCACATGCCCGGCCGGCTCCTCGCCGCGTACCCACCCGCCCAGAACCCGTTCCAGGGCACCGACATCGAGGCTGCGGAACAGCTCGCACCACACCGACGGCGCGGGAACCCGGTTGCGATGGATCCCGATCGCCTCCAGCGCCTCCCGGCGCAACCGCCGGCCCCAGCGCACAATCCCCAACTGATCGCGCCGGCCGGACAGCATCGCCGCCACCGCTATCAGAAGCAGGCTGGCCAGCGGATACCGCCGGCCAGCCGAACGCCGGTGGTCCGGCACCGAGCCCAGCGCTTCCCACAGACTGGGCGCCGCTCCAGAGATCAAACTCATCATACCCCCCATGACCGACTTGCACGGGGACATTGAATCGACACGTGGATTCACGGCCAGCCAAAAATCCGACCGGTAGCGAGGCGGGGGGGAGGCGGAACCGAATCGCCCTGGATGCCGGCCGAACCATTCTTGACACCCGCCAAACCCCCCTGTAGCAAGCGCCCGCCTTCCGGCAAGGCAACTTCGCCGGAGCGAACATGAATGAGGAACAGGGCGACCCGGGCT
>JAJZVS010000420.1 GCA_021845555.1 Pseudomonadota bacterium | reverse complement strand
GACAAGCATGTCTGCAACGATATCCGCGACGTGCTGGAGGCAGACGGCAGGAGCGTGGAGGAATACCCCTCCGGCGAGGCGTTCCTCGCCGCCTGGCGCCCGGGCGGGGAGGCGTGCCTGCTGCTCGATGCCTATCTGCCAGGCATGAGCGGGCTCGACGTGCTGGCCCGGCTGCGGGAGACCGGCGCGACGCTGCCGGCGATCATGATCACGGGCCACAGCGACGTCTCGACCGCGGTGCGCGCGATGAAGGAAGGGGCACTGGATTTCATCGAGAAGCCGATCAGCCGCGAGGACCTGCTGGCCAGCGTCGCGCGCGCGCTGGAGCACGCGCGGGATGCGAGCACGCGCGGCGCCTGGCGGACCGCGGCGGCGACCCATCTCGCCGGGCTGACGGCACGCCAGCGCGAGATCATGGATCGGGTGCTCGCCGGACAGCCGAGCAAGAATATCGCCGCCGATCTGGGTATCAGCCAGCGCACCGTCGAGAACCACCGGGCCGAGATCATGAAACGAACCGGCGCCGGATCGCTGCCGGCGCTGGCCCGCCTGGCGGTCGCCGCCGCCGAGGCGGAGGCCGGGGCGGGCCCCGATCCGTCAGGAGCGGCCGGGCGGCAGTAGGTGGTTTCCGGTCATACCAGAGCGGCATCCGCGGCCGATACGACGCTGGCCGGTCGCGCCGTAAGCCGGCTCAGGACGATCAGGGCAGATCCCCCAGCGCGCGCAGGATCCCGGCCCAGCGATCCAGGATCGGCAGCACCACCTCCGCCCCGGCCGCCGGCAGCGAGACCACCACGCGCGCGACGCCGGCCTCGCGCCAGGATTTCAGCCGCTCGACATCCTCGCGCGGGCCGAACACCGTAACGGGGACGCTGGCGGGGTCGCGCCCGGCTGCCTCGGCCATCAACCGGAACTCCGGCATGAAGGCCGTCACGTCGTCATACTGCGGGCGAGTGGCGTGGGGGATCCAGCCGTCGCCGTAGCGCAGGGCCCGGCGCGCGCCGTAGGGAAAGGCGCCGCCCACGATCACCGGCGGATGCGGCCGCTGCACCGGGCGGGGCCGCGCGATCATCGGCGGGAAATCGACCGTTTGGCCGTGATACTCAGCCGGTTCGTCGGTCCAGATCGCACGCATCGCCTCGATCCGCTCGCGCATCAGTCTGTGGCGGCCCTTGAAGTCGGTGGTGCCGTGGTCGGCCATCTCCTCGGCGTTCCAGCCGGCGCCGACGCCGAACAGGAAGCGGCCGTGGCTGATCTGGTCGAGCGAGGCGACCTGCTTCGCGGTCTGGATCGGGTCCCGCTGCACCACCAGCGCGACGCCGGTGCCGATGCGCAGCCGGGTGGTGGCCGCCGCCGCCGCGGTCAGCGACACGAACGGGTCCATGGCGTCGTAGTATTGTTTCGGCAGGTCGCCGCCCGGTGGGTACGGTGACTGACGGGAGAGCGGGATGTGGGAATGCTCGGGCGCCCACACGGACTCGAAGCCCCGCGCCTCCAGCGCTTGCGCCAGCGCGCCCGGCGCCATCGCATAGTCGGTGAAGAACATTGCCGCGCCGACGTGCATGTGTGCCTCCCCTGGGTTGGGCCGCCCGTTCGCGGGGGCCGCGGCCAGCTTGGCGCAGGCGCGCCCGCGCGGCAAAGGCCCCCAGAGGCCGGCGTGCCCCGCGCCCCACGCCCCACGCCCGGGGGCGCATGGCCTGAACGGCGCGCCCGCGGTAACCTCGGCGCGCGCAAGGAATACCCCGAAAGGAACCAGCGATGCCGATCGCCACCCGCTACCTGTTCATCGTCAGCATGGACGTCGCCCCCGAAAAGGAGGCGCTGTTCAACGAGGTCTACGACCAGGAGCACGTGCCGAGCCTGCTGAAGGTGCCGGGCGTGCGCGCCGTCACCCGGCTGCGGACCGAAGCCGCGCGCTTCGTGCTCGGCGGGGAACCCAAGGAACTCACCGGAGCCGGGGCGCCGAAATACGTGGCGATCTACGAGATCGACAGTCCGGACGTACTGACCAGCGCCGGCTGGGCGGCGGCCTCGGAGCAGGGCCGCTGGCCGACCGAGGTGCGGCCCTACACCAGCAACCGCCATCACATCGTGCGCGCGGTGCTGTAGCGTTGCGGGGACGGGATCGGTTGGCGCGCGCGCCGGTGTCGCGTGCCTCCCGTCCGGTCACGCCGCCTGCGACAACCGTCCCCTGCCCGTCCCCTGCCCGCCCCGCCTACCCGCCCGCGCCGCGGCGCCCCGCCGGCGGCACCTTCGGCGGCTTGGCGGGCCGGTTCGGTCCCCACAGCCGGCTGTAATACGTATCCGCCAGATAGAGCGCCGCCACCGGGTTGTGCCCCAGCACCCGGTCCTTGGCGACCAGGACGGTGGAAAGCCCCTTGGCGTATTTGAAGAACAGGCTGTCGTGGCCGATGCAAAGCCCCATCACCACGTTGAACTCGCAACCATGCGCGTTCAGCAACTCGGCCTGCGCCACCGGGTTGCACAGCGCCTCGAAATTGCCGGGGCGGATCTTCTCGTCCTCGGCGATGCCGATCTCTTCCTTCGGGATGGAACCGTTCTTGCAGGCGACCGAGACCACCTCGAACCCGTGGCTTTCCAGGATCCCCGACAGCACATAGGCCTGATCGACGAAGCTGATGCAGTTGGCGATGCCGATCTTGCGGTAGCCCATGCGCTTGGCGAACTCGACCACCTCCTCGACGCGCGTCCATTTGCAGTAGCCGGCGGATTCCACCACCGCGGCGACGTAGGACACCTGCCTGGTCTCCGGATCGTCGTACAGCGCGTGCGCGTGTTCCTGCGTCGGGGAATCGACCTTGCTCGGGCAGAAGCCGGGGCCGCGCGCGTCCGCCTCCCCCTGACGGCAGGCCCGCACGGTGGAGGGGCAATAGGCGCAGGCGGGATCCTGGTAGGTCATGGACGTCTCCCGGACGGTGGCGGCGATCGGCCGATCGGGGCGGACACGCGGAACACCCGCCCAGCTTTGGC
>JAJZVS010000419.1 GCA_021845555.1 Pseudomonadota bacterium | reverse complement strand
TTGTGAGAAATGATCGTTGGTCTGTCAGCCTTGGCGGCGCCTAGAACCATGGCGTTCGACGCATCGCGCTCACATCCTACCCGGGACGACGCGGAGCGCAACAGGAGCCAATCATGCGCCAGAGGCCCTCCCGCCGGCCTGCCTCGCCGGATCTCCAGGACATCCATCCGTGACCCGCGCCTTCACGGCGCTGGCCTTCAGCCAGGCGGTCAAGGATGCGCAGCTCCGCTACGGTACGCGGGAGTTCTGCACGGCGGTCGAAGCCAAGGACCCGCCCAACGACGTGCTGACCGAGTTGACGGCGGACTACATTCGCGGGTGCGACAGCTTCGTCATCGGCACTTCCAGCCGCGAGGGGTGGCCGCATGTTCAGCACCGTGGCGGGCCGAAGGGCTTCCTGCGCATCCTGGACCCGCGCACGCTCGCCTTCGCCGACTACGCCGGGAACAAACAATACATCACGATCGGCAACCTCGCCGAAAACGACCGGGTGTTCCTGTTCCTGCTCGACTACCGGCAGCGGCGCCGGCTCAAGATCTGGGGCCGCGGCGAGGCCGTTGAGGGGGACCATGAGCTCCTCGCCAGGGTCGAGGACCCGCGATACCGGGCCCGCATCGAGCGCGTGATCCGCGTCCGGGTCGAGGCTTGGGACTTCAACTGCCGCCAACACATCCCGCGGCGCTACGCCGACGGCGAGCTGCCGGAGGTGGCCGCCGAGTATGAGCGGCGCCTGGTGGCGCTGCAGGACCGTTACGACGCTACCCTGGACCTGCTCTTCAGCCATGAGTGACCGATCAGCCCGCCTCGCGGCCGCGCCGCCCTCGGCTCCCGCCGTGCGCTCCACAACGCCGCTCTGGATCGTTGCCGGCCTCGCCATGTCGCCGGCCGTTGCGCTCGGCCTCGGGCGCTTCGCCTACGCCCTGCTGCTGCCGGCCATGCGGGCCGACCTTGCCTGGAGCTACGCCGACGCCGGCGCGATGAACACGGCAAACGCTGCGGGCTACCTGGCCGGCGCTCTCGCGTTCGCACCGGTCACGGCCCGGCTCGGGCCCAAGCGAGCCTTCGTCGCCGGGCTGCTGGTCACAGCCGCGGCCCTGGTCGCATCCGGCCTGGCTGCCTCCTTCCTCGCATTGCTGATGCTGCGCCTCATCGCCGGTGCCGCCGGGGCGGTCGCCTTCATCGCCGGGGCAGGCCTCACGGCGGCGGCGGGGGCCGGCGGCGGGCCCGGACGCGCGCCGCTCGCACTCGGCATCTACTTCGGCGGGGGCGGACTCGGCGTGGTCGTGTCTGCTCTGGCCGTGCCACCGCTGCTGGAGGCGCAAGGCTGGCGGGGTGGTTGGGTCGTGCTCGGGGCGCTCTCCTTCGCGGCGACGCTGCTGGCCGTGCCCGCCGTCGCCCGTGCTCCGGCCCCGGCACCACGGCCCGCCAGCACGGAAGGTGTGGGTCGGCGCGTGACCGTTCTCGTACCCACCCTGGTCAGCTACGCACTCTTCGGCGCCGGCTACATCGCCTACATGACCTTCATCGTGGCGTACCTGCGCGGGCAGCAGGGCTTCTCGTCCCGCGACGTCTCGCTGTTCTGGGCAGGCTTGGGCGCCGCTTCGATCGCGGCTGTCTTCGCCTGGGCGCCCGTGCTCGGGCGGCTCCGGGCCGGTTGGGGCATCGTCGCGACCACGGGTGCGGTGACGATCCCTCGATTCCCGACCAAAGAAATTGGGGTCCCCCGTTGGTCCTGACGAATCAGGGAGATAGTCTGGGTTTGGGACCAACGGACCATCACCAACGGGGTGCGGGATGCTGCCACAAGGAGTTTTGGGTTTCCAGTATGAGGCGGAGGGTTCGCGCGCCGATCTGACGTCGCTGGCGGGATTGCCGCTGTATCTGGATTTGATTGTGGCGAGCGGTCTGGCGGGCGCGATCCGCGGGCACCTTCGGGTTGCCGGGAGCCAGGGGTGGCTTGACGTGCAGTTGGTGCTGGCGGTGGTGTTCCTGAACCTGTCTGGTGGCGACTGCGTGGAGGACCTGGAGCGGCTGGAGGGTGACGGCGGTTTTGCGGCTCTGCTGAGGGCGATCGAGCGTGGGTTGCTGTCGCGTGCCGAGCGGCGGTCGCTGAAGCGGCGGTGGCGTCGGGAGCGGTGTCGGGCGGTGCCGTCGGCCTCGGCGCTGTTGGCTTGGCTGGAGCGTTTTCATGACCCGTTGGCGCCGCAGGCGGTTGCCGGCAGGGCGTTCATTCCGGCGGTGACGGAGGCAGTGCGGAGTCTGTGGCGGGTGAACCAGGCGCTGCTGGGCTTCGTGCAGACCCACCGTCCGGTGTCGGCGGCGACGCTGGACATGGATGCCACCTTGATCGCGACGCACAAGCGCGCGGCGTTGCATTGCTATGAAGGGTTCAAGGCGTATCAGCCGCTGAACTGCTGGTGGGCGGAGCAGGGGACGATGCTGTATTCGGAGTTCCGCGACGGCAACGTTCCGGCGGGACACGAGCAGTTGCGGGTGCTGCGGGACGCCCTGTCGTATCTTCCGCCCGGCGTGACCAAGGTCTCGCTGCGTTCGGACACGGCGGGCTACCAGGCGGAGTTGCTGCTGTATTGCGGCGAGGGGAAGGACCCGCGCTTCGGGGTGATCGAGTTCGCGATCGCCGCCGACGTGACGGCGGCGTTCCGCGCGGCGGTGCGGGCGACGGCGGCGGAGGCGTGGCAGAAGCTGGTCCGGGTGGTGAACGGCGTGGCGCAGCCGACGGATCAGGAATGGGCGGAGGTCTGCTTCGTGCCCACCTGGGCGGGGCACAGCCGCAACCGGGCGGAGTATCGGTTCCTGGCGATCCGCGAACCGTTGCGCCAACTGGCGCTGGGCGACGCGGCGCAGTTGCCGTTCCCGACGCAGGACTTCGCCGGCCTGGGCACTTACAAGCTGTTCGGTGTGGTGACCAACCGCCGCGACGCGGGCGATCAGGTGATCTGGTGGCTGCGCGAACGCTGCGGCAAGAGCGAGGA
>JAJZVS010000026.1 GCA_021845555.1 Pseudomonadota bacterium | reverse complement strand
TTGCAGACGCTGGCCGCTGCGGTACGCCTGCCGCCGCCCGAAGCACCGGCCGCGCCCGCGGCGGCGCCGCAAGCGAAACTGTCGCAACCGGCCTGACGGAGCCCGACCCGATGCAAGCACACGACATCATGACCCCCGACGTGATCGCGGTGCAGCCCGATACGCCGCTGGCGGAAGTGGCCGAACTGATGCTGATCCACCGGATCAGCGGGCTGCCGGTGGTGGAGGACGGCGCGGTGGTGGGGATGGTGAGCGAGGGCGATCTGCTGCGCCGGGCGGAACTCGGCACCGCGCCCGCCCGCCCGCGCTGGCTGACCTTATTCGCCGCGGGCGACCGCGCGGCTGAGGCCTTTGTAAGGACGCACGGCCGCACCGCGGGCGAGGTGATGAGCCGTACCCTGGTCGCGGTCGCGCCGGAGACGCCGGTGGAGGAGATCGCGGCGCTGATGGAAACGCACCGCGTGAAGCGCCTCCCGGTGGTGCGCGGCGGCCAGTTGATCGGGATTGTCACGCGTGCCGATCTGCTGCGTGCGCTGGCGGCCCGTCTGGGGCAGGGCGCGGGGACGTCTGCCGGTGCGTCCGCTTCGCCGGAGGATGACCGGCGCATCCGGGCCGCGCTGCTTGCTGGGTTGCGGGCGGAAGCCTGGGCACCGTCGCCGGCCGCATTGACGGTGCAGGTCCAGGGGGGCGTGGTGCATCTCTGGGGCACCATCCGCTCCGCCGCTCAGCGGCGGGCGGTCGTGGCGGCGGCGGAGAGCACCGAGGGCGTGCGCCGCGTGGCGGACCATTTGCAGGTCTGGCACGATCCGGATCCGCTGGATCGGCCGGGCTGGCTGACGTCGCCGCCGCCGTGAGGCGCCCCTTGGCCGGGTTCGCTCCGGTTGGGTGAGCGCGGCCGGGAACCAGGCACGATGCGGGCCGGGTGAGGCCTCGGATCGGCGATGCCCGGCGTTAACCTGTTTGAAAGGAAGTGGCGCAAAACTCGGGATACACATCGCCGAGTGAAGCAAATGGACACTCTTGAGATCGACCGACCGACGCGCCAAGCGGTGCGGAAACCGGAAGATGTCCCTGCCACGGCCGTCTCGCTGAGCCTGCAGGCGCTTGGCGTGCCGTCACAGCCCGTGTTCCTGCTGCCCGAGACCGGGGGCGACGCGGGGCGGGCCGGCGGCACGGAGACGCTCTGGGATCGGTTGCGGCTTTCCTGGCAGGATCCGCAGACGCAGCGGGACCTGGCGCCAGCGCACCCGCCTCGGGCGGCAGGCTGGTGACCTCAGCGAGCACCCTCGCGGAACAGGATCACCCGCACGGTCGCGAGGAGGATGAACAGGTCGAGGAAGAGGCCGCGATTCTTGAGGTAGTAGAGGTCGTAGGACAATTTTTCGCGAGCATCCTCGACCGAGGCGCCATAGGGGTAATTGACCTGCGCCCAGCCGGTGATGCCTGGCTTCACCCTGCTTCGCTGCTCATAGAACGGGATCGCCGCGGCGAGCTGTTCGACGAAATGGGGCCGTTCGGGGCGTGGACCGACGAGGCTCATGTCGCCGCGCAGGACGTTGAACAACTGCGGCAGTTCGTCGATCCGGGTGGGGCGGATGAGGGCGCCGATGCGGGTGACCCGGGCATCCCCCTTGGCGGCCCATTGCGGCGTGCCGCCGGCTTCGGCGTCGTCGCGCATGCTGCGGAACTTGAACACGGTGAACGGCGTGCCGTGCAAGCCGACCCGCTCCTGGCGATACAGCAGCGGCCCGGGGCTTTCGAGCTTGATCGCCAGCGCGGTCAGCAGCATGAGCGGGAGCGTCAGCACGAGCAGGATGATGCTGGCCACCAGATCGAGGGTCCGTTTGATAGCCTGATCGATCTGGCCGGGGTTGAACCCGTCCGCCGCGAGAAACCAGGATCTGTCGAGGTGGTCCAGGTTCACCCGCCCCAGCTGCTGTTCCCAGAAGGTCGCTTCGGTGAACACCGGGGTGCCGTTGAGCTTGCTGTCGATCAGCGGATCGCAGCCGACCGGGCGGACCGCGGCGGACGCATCCGGCCCGGCGACGAGCACGCCCCAGATGCGGTTTTGCCGCAGGGCCGCCGGTGTCAGGGCCGCCGCTTCGTCGGCTCCGGGGAACACGAGGTCGAACATTTTGCCGTGCCGCGGCTGCCATGTCTCGGGCGGCATCTCTTGCGGCGATCGGCGCGGCGGGCCATCCGCTGCCGGGGGGGCGCCGACCACCAACAGGCGGCGGACGAACAGTCGCTGCTTGAACGCGACGCGGAGGGCGGAACGGCTGAGCAGCACGAAGCCGAACCAGAGCACGAGAACCTTCACCAGCCAGATCGCGTAGGTCCGTTCGATCCCGTCGGCCAGATGGCCGCTGACGATCAGCGCGAGCGGGAAGGCCAGGACCGCCGCCAGGGCGGCGTTCAGCAGCACGCGCCGGCGGTCGAGGCAGATCTCGGTCCGGTAGAGGCCGATACTGATCCCGCTCAGGGCCAGGATCCCGGCCAGCAGCGCGGCGTGGGGCAGTTTGGCGAGGTTCGGCGCACCCATCATCGGCGCCAGCGGCAGGAGGGATCCCGGCGGGCCGGCCAGCGCGTAGATGACAGCGAAGGAGAGGGCGAGTTCGAACAGCCAGAGCAGCGCCATCTCGATCGGTACATGGCGGGACATGAGGCGGGTCATCTCCGGTTCGCGATCCGGTCGGGGGAGATCGGAACAGGAAAGGGAGCCCGAGAGGAGCCAAGGCAAGGGGAAGTCGGGCCACGATCCTCACGGCCGAATGGCCGCACCGCTCCCAGAACCAGCGGCCGACCGCACCCTGCCTTCCGTCCTATCGCCGCCGCGAAACCTGACATGCCGATCCCAGAAAGTTTCCGCGCCACGATCAATCTCTATCGCATCTACAAATGGAACAGTTTTTCAATCGGGTCAAGGAATCTTTCTGCTTGATCCGCGGCGGGCGGCATGGGCATCATCCTCCTTAAGGTGCTCGCGCCGGTTCACGAGCGGGCCGGCATGGGTTCGCGCCAGCATGGGTCCGGGCCGGCATGGGTCTTCTCGGTGGGCTTGGTTGAGTGGCGACGGTGAGGTGTGGTATCCCCTTCAGGATCGGGTTCGGGGGCCGCGGTGAGTGGCGGTCGGTGCCTGGCCCGCAGGTCCTAACGATATTGCAGGCGCGTAGCTCAGTGGCAGAGCGCTGCCCGTACACGGCAGAGGCGGGGGTTCAACTCCTTCCGCGCCTAAAGCGGGGCCTGCTTGGGGGTCTGCCCCGTTCGTCCGCGTTGATCCGTGCGTCAGGGCGTTGCCTCGCCCGCCTGCGTACCCTCGTCTCCCTCCTAAGGAACAGAGCCACCGTGTCACGGGCCGCTTCCTCCCTGCTTTGCCTTCTTCTCGGATCCGTCCTGCTCGCCGGCTGCGCGGCGCCGCCGCCGCCGAACGTTCCCGCAGCTTCGGCGCACGCCGGAAACAGTGAATATGTCATAGGTTCGGGCGACACGTTGAGCGTGTTCGTCTATCAGTCGCCGGAATTGAGCGAAGGCGGCGTTGCGGTGCGGCCGGACGGGCGGATTTCCATCCCGCTGGTCCAGGACATTCGCGCCGCCGGGCTGACCCCTCCCGAGCTCGCCAAGCGGATCGAGCTGCGGCTGAAGAAGTATGTGAAAGACCCCAATGTCACGGTGATCGTCCGCAGTTTCGTCGGACCGTTCGACCGGCAGATCCGGGTGATCGGCCAGGCCACCGCGCCGGAGGCGATCCCCTACCGCGACGGCATGACCCTGCTCGACGTGATGATCGCGACCAAGGGCCTGACCAAGTTCGCGGCCGGGAACCAGGCCTTCGTCGTGCGTCGCCTGCCGGACGGCAAGGAGGACAAGATCCATGTCCGTCTGGACAGTCTGCTGAACCACGGCGACATGAGCCAGAACATCAAGATGCGCCCGGGTGATACGCTGATCATCCCGCAGACCTGGTTCTGAGGTCGCGGCGATGGAGTTTCTCCATGCCTTCCTCCAGCGCCATCTGAAGGCCGCCTGGCGCCGGCGCTGGATCGGCGTGGCGGCGGCCTGGGCGGTCTGTCTCGCCGGCTGGACGCTGGTGGCCATGATGCCGAACCAGTATCAGGCCGAGTCCCGTCTCTATGTCGCCTCGGACGCGATCCTGACGCCGCTGCTGGCCGGCATCGCGGTCAACACCTCGCCGCAGGGCCGGCTGGACGTGCTGCAGCGCACTTTGCTCAGCCGGCCGAACATGGAAGAGCTGATCTCGAAGACAGATCTCGACCTCCGCGTCACCGGTCCGGATTCGCGGGACGCGATGGTGCGCGGCCTGCAATCGAGCATTATGCTTGGTCAGCAGGGCGACAATCTGTTCACGATCGCCTATCGCAGCACCAGTCCGCGGATGGCGCAGCAGGTGGTGCAGACCCTGCTGTCGATCTTCATCGAGAAGGCCACCGGCAGCAGCCACCGTGACATGGAGAACGCGCGGCGGTTCCTCGAGCACCAGCTTGCCTCCTACGAGCAGCAGTTGCGCACCGCCGAGCGGCGACGGGCCGAGTTCCGGAACAAATATCTCGGCGTGTTCACCCCCGAGGGCACCGGGGCCAGCATGGCGCTCGATACGCTCCACGCCAAGATCGTGACGCTGCAGACGCATCTGCAGGACCTTCAGCTCGAGGCCAAGGCGCTGGGCCAGGAACTGGCGGGTACCAAGCCGATGCTGGTGGCGGAAGATCTGGCCGGCGGTCCCGGCGGTCTCAGCCCTCTGGCCCAGGCCGAGGAGCGGCTGCGCATGATGCAGTTGCAGTATACCGACGACTATCCCGGCGTGATCGCGCTCAAGAAGCAGATCGCCGCGATGAAGTCGGGCGCCCTGTCGCCCGGGGGCGCGCCCGCCGCCGGGGGGGGCGCCGGCAAGGCGAAGGCCGACCTGAAAGCGGGCACGCGCTCGGTCCCCAACCCGGTCTACGACCAGATCAAAGTGAAGCTGGTGCTGGTGAACGGTCAGATCAGCGCGGCCGAGCGGCAGCTCGCGCAGGCGCAAGGCTTCGTGAAGCGGCTGGAGACGTTGCAGCAGCAGGAGCCCAACCTGGTTGCGGATTATGAGAACATGAACCGCACCTACACCGTGTTGCGCGGCGACTACAACGAGCTGATGAGCCGCCTGCAGTCCGCCAATATCGCCGAAGCGGCGGATACCCAGGCCGACAAGGTGCAGATCCGGGTGGTCGATCCGCCGGTGCTGCCGCGGCTGCCGGTGGCGCCGAATCGCCTGTTGCTGGTCAGCGGGGTGATGCTGGTCGGCCTCGGCGTGGCGGTCGCGCTCCCCTTGCTGCTGGCGCAGCTGGACCGCTCGTTCTGCGTGGTCGATGACCTGCGCAGCCTGGGATTGCCGGTGCTGGGCGGTATCTCGATGGTGGGCGTGCGGCCGCTGCACATGCGGCTGCGGGTGGTATTGCCAGTCGGGCTCGCTCTGTTCCTCCTGATCGCCATGTATGGCGGTTTGGTGATCCGTATCCTCCATACCGCTTCGGTGATCTGAATGGCATCGGGCGACAAGCTGCATCTGATCGAGCGGGCAGCGGAGCGGCTGATCCAGACTGGTGGGGCGCCGACCGGTCTGGCCACCGAACCGGTTGCCGGGGCCGCCCCGCGCGGCGGTCGCATGAACGGCGGTGCCTTGCCTGATTCCGCCGATCATGTTTCGGAAGCGGCGGACAACGCCGCAGTCTCCGCGCCCGATGCCGACCAGGCCACGGCTGGCCCTGTGCCGGGTCCGATCCCGCACGACCCGGCAGTCGGGCACGCCACTGTCGCGCCATCGGGTGCCGTGATCCCGCTCGAGTGCTTGGTGGCCGCCGGTCTGGTCGAAGGCTCGCTGGGACGCACGCGGGTGGCCGAGGAGTTCCGGCTGGTGCAGAACCAGATTCTGCGGACCGCCTTCGGCGCCGGGGCCGAGCCGGGTTTCAGCAACCTCCTGATGGTCACCAGCTCCCGCCCGAACGAGGGCAAATCCTTCACCGCGATCAATCTCGCGGCCAGCATCGCCCGGCGCGGGGACAATCGCGTCCTGCTGGTCGATGCGGATGCCAAGCACGGTTCGCTCAGCGACCAGATGGACCTCAAGCACTGCGCGGGGGTGCTGGAACTGGCCTCCACGCCGGATCTGGCCCCGGCAGCCTGTATCCTCGAAACCGCGGTGGAGGGGCTGGCGGTCCTCCCGGTGGGGCATGCCCGCGGCCACCGTGCCGAGCTGTTCGCCAGCAACCCGATGCGCCGGCTGATGCAGACCCTGGGACGGACGTTCGCCGACCGGCTGGTGATTCTGGATGTGGCGCCCTGCCTGTCCACCTCCGATCCCGCCGCATTGTCCGCCGCGGTGGGGCAGGTCCTGTTCGTCGTCGAGGCGGAGCGTACCCAGCGCGACGAGGTCGAGGCCTCGCTGGACCTGATCCAGACCTGCCCGACGATCATGCTGATGCTGAACAAGATCCAGATGACCACCTCGCACAGTTTCGGCGCCTACTCCTATTCCTACTCGTCGTGAGCCGCGGTCGGCGGAGCACCCAGGAATGGCAGCCGAAAGAATGCCGGGCCGGCCCGTCGCGGCTCTGATTGCGTCCCTGCTGGCGGTCTGCGCCGGCGCACCGGGCGCGCTTGCCTTCACGGCGCCTGATACGCAGGCCGGCGGTGCGTTCGCCAACCCGTTTCCCGCCGCCGGCGGCGAGCCGGCGCAGCCGGGCACCCTGGCCCCGCCGAACTACCAGTACCAGGGCAACCTGCCGCTGGTGATGGGCGGCCTGCCGACGCCCGGCTTCACCGTCACGCCGGCGCTCACGATCGAGGAGATGTTCAACGACAACATCTTCCAGACCGAGACGAACCGGCGCGCCGATCTCATCACCCTGGTCAGCCCCAGTCTGACGGTCGGGGCGAACACGCCCCGGCTCAACCTCAGCCTGACCTATGCGCCCACGTTGGAATACTACGCGCGGACCCCGTCGCAGAACGGGATCATCCAGCAGGCGTTCGGCGTCGGCAGCCTGGTGGTGGTGCCCGACACGCTGTTCGTGAATGCGCGGGTGTTCGCCACCGTGGCGCCGACCAATGGCGGCCTGGTCGGCGGCGGCCTCGGCGCTCCGCTGACCGCCGGCCCCGTCCTGGGAGGCGGGCCGCAGACGCTCAGCCGGCAGGGGCGCACGCAGATCTACGGGGTCTCGGTCTCGCCCTATCTGATCCACCGGTTCGGCGACTTCGGCACCGGCACGGTCGGCCTCACCCTCGATCAGACCTACACCAGCAGCACCGGCGGTGGCGGCGGCAGCGCCAATGCCTCGACGGCGGACGCGAATGCGCAGTTCCAGTCCGGCAGCTACTTCGGCCGGATACAGGACACGCTGTCGCTCGATGCCAGCCGCACCACGGGCACCGGCGCGCTGAACGGCTCGCAGCAGGAGAGCGTGACCGATCAGCTCGGCTACGCGTTGACCCGCCAGCTCCAGGTGTTCGGCCGGCTCGGCTGGGAGAACATTACCTATGGCGCGTATGCCGGGGGCGCCGGGACGCATATCAACGACGCGATCTGGGGCTTCGGCGGCACCTACGAGCCCAATCCGGACAGCAGCATTACCCTCAGCTACACCCACCAGCAGGGGATCACCGGGATCAACGCGCAGGCGCGCTACGCCATCACCGCCCGCACGACGCTGACCGCGAGCTATTCCCACAGCCTGCAGACCAACCTCCAGTATGTCGCCACCCAGCTCGGCCAGGCGGCGGTGGGACCGAACGGCCAGCCGATCATCGGTCCCAACGGGGCGCCGCTCATTCTGGTCTACAGTGCGCTCGGGGTGCAGAACACGCTCTATCGTACCGATACCCTCCAGCTTGGCGCGACGACGCTACTCGACCGGGATACGATCTCGCTCAACGTCTATCGGGTGACCGAGACGCCGGTTTCCGTCGGCACCACCGCCACCACCACGGGTGGACTGTCGCAGGACGTCACCACCGGGACCGCCACCTGGACCCGGGCCTTGAGCGAGCGCGCCACATGGTCCGCGAGCTTCACGTACGGCACCGGCACCGTCGGCACCGCGGGCGGGGCGCAGGACCTGTTCAGCGCCTCCGGGACCTTCAACTACGTGATCTCGCGCACGCTTACCGGCACCGCCACGTATCAGTACTACCAACGAAGCTCGACCCAGGCGGGGTATTCCATGTATGACAACATCCTCCTCGTCGGCCTCACCAAGACATTCTGATCGGTCCTCGTGTACGAATCCTTCTATCGCCTGTCGGGCAACCCGTTCCAGCTGACCCCGGACAGCCGGTTCTTCTTCGGCAGCGTCGGGCACAGCCGGGCGATTTCCCACCTCGTCTACGGCCTGGCGCAGGAAGAAGGCTTCGTCGTCATCACCGGGGAGGTCGGGGCCGGCAAGACCACGCTGGTCGAGCATCTGTGGACCCAGCTCGACCGCCGCAGCTACGTGATCGGCCGGGTCGTCACCACCCAGGTTTCCAACGACGATCTGCTGCGGCTCGCCGTCACCAGCTTCGGGATCGAGGACGGCGGCACCGACAAGGCGACTCTGCTGCGCCGGTTCGAGCAGATGGTGCACGACCAGCGGGCCAACGGGCGCCGCTGCCTGCTGGTGGTCGATGAGGCGCAGAACCTCTCGTTTGCCGCGCTGGAAGAACTGCGGATGCTGTCCAACATCACCGTGGCCGGCCGCGCCTCGGTGCAGACCATCCTGCTGGGACAGCCGCAGTTCCGCGCCCTGCTCGCCAGCCCGGAGCTCGAACAGCTGCGCCAGCGGGTGCTCGCCTCCTACCATCTGGGACCGCTGTCGGAGCGGGAGACCCGGCTCTATATCGAACACCGGCTGCACATGGTCGGCTGGTCCGACGATCCCTACTGGGTGGATGCCGCGTTCATCGCCGCCTTCCGCGCGACCGGCGGCATTCCCCGCCGGATCAATACGCTCTGCAGCCGGGTGCTGGTGCTCGGCGCGCTCGAGGAAGTGCACACCGTCACCGAGGAGATGGTCAGTGCCACCGCGGCCGACCTCGAACAGGATCTCGGTGCCGGGGGCATCGCAGCCCAGGTGCGCCCGACCATGGGCAACGGCGCCGGCACGGACGGTCTGGTGCGTCGGCTGGAGGCGGTGGAGGAGCGGGTTGCCCGCCAGGACCGCATGTTCCGCCGCCTGCTCGACCTGATCGGCAGCTACGCCGACGTGGCGCGATGACCGGGCCCGACGGTCCGCTGCCGGCCCGGCCCGCGCCGATCCGCAATGCGATGACCGTCGATGTCGAGGATTACTTCCAGGTCCAGACCTTCACCGGCTGCATTCCGCGCGCCAGCTGGGACGCCATCCCCCCGCGGGTGGAGGCGAATGTCGAGCGCGTGCTGGCGCATTTCGCCGCCGCCGGCGTGACCGGGACGTTCTTCACCCTGGGCTGGATCGCCGAGCGCCATCCGGCGCTGATCCGCCGCATCGTCGCCGCCGGCCACGAACTCGCCAGTCACGGCTACGACCACACCCGCGCCGATGCGCAGGATCCGGCAAGCTTCCGCGCCGACATCGGCCGCACTCGCCGGCTGCTGGAAGACATCGGCGGCGTCCCGGTCGCCGGCTACCGCGCCGCGACGTTCTCCATCGGCGCGCGCAATCCCTGGGCCTTCGCCGCGCTGGAGGCCGAGGGGTATCGCTACAGTTCCAGCGTCAACCCGATCCGCCATGATCTGTATGGCATGCCCGACGCGCCGCGGGTTCCGTTCCGCCCGGACCACGTGATGCTGTGGGAAATCCCGATGACCACGGTGCGCGTTTTCGGCCGCAACCTGCCCTGCTCGGGCGGCGGGTTCTTCCGCCTGCTGCCGTACCCCGCGTTCCATGCCGGCCTCGCCTGGGTGAACCGCCACGAATCCCGCCCCGGCATCTTCTATTTTCACCCGTGGGAAGTCGATCCCGACCAGCCACGGATCGCCGGTGCCGACCGCAAGTCGCGCTTTCGCCACTACACCAACCTCGCGCGGATGGGCGGACGGCTCGACCGGCTGCTGGCCGATTTTTCCTGGGGCCGGATGGATCAGGTGTTCGCCTCGCTGTTGGCGCCGGCCGCGGCATGAGCCTCCTGCTGCGTCCGCTCGTCCCGGCCGCCGCCGCGGCCTGGGACCGGTTCGTGACCGCTCATCCGGATGGCACCTTCTTCCACCGCGCCGGCTGGCAGCGCGTGATCGAGGCGGGTTTCGCCCATAAGACCCACTACGTTTTTGCCGAGCGCGATGGGGCGATCACCGGCGTGCTGCCGCTCGCGCGGGTGAAGACGCTGCTGTTCGGCGATTCGCTGATCTCCGTGCCGTTCTGCGTCTATGGCGGCCCCCTGGCGGCCGATGCCGAGACGGCGGCGGCGCTGACCGCGCATGCCGCCGCCTTGCGGGCGGAGACGGGGGTGCGCGCGCTCGAATTCCGCACCCGCGACGCGGCGCCGGACTTGCCCGGCTGGACGCAGCGCCCCGGCCTCTATGTCACCTTCCGCAAACCGATCGCCGGGGACGATGCCGCCAACCTGAAGGCGATCCCGCGCAAGCAGCGGGCGATGGTGCGCAAGGGGATCGACCGCGGTCTCACCTCCGTAGTCGATCGCGATACCGCCCGGGTGCACCGCATCTACGCCGAGAGCGTGCGCAACCTCGGCACCCCGGTGTTCGCCCCGCGCTATTTCCGGTTGCTGGCCGAGGTCTTCGGCGAGGACTGCGACGTGGTCACCGTGCTGGACGGCGAGAAGGCGATCGCCTCGGTGCTGAATTTCTACTTCCGCGACGAGGTTTTGCCCTATTACGGCGGCGGGACGGCGGAGGCCCGGCAGCGTGCGGGGAACGACTTCATGTACTGGGAGGTGATGCGCCGGGCCGCCGCCCGTGGCTGCCGGCTGTTCGATTTCGGCCGCAGCAAGGAAGGCACCGGCTCCTTCGCCTTCAAGCGCAACTGGGGGTTCGAGCCGACCCCCTTGCACTACCGTTTCCTGCTCGCCCCTGGTGCCGAGGTGCCGGAACTGAACCCGCTTAACCCGAAATTCCGGCTCTTTATCGCGGCCTGGAAGCGGATGCCGCTGCCGCTCGCCAGGCTGCTCGGCCCGCCGATCGTGCGTGGGCTCGGATGACCGGCCGCAGGAGCAAGGCGCTATGACGACCGAAAGCCTCGCCGTTTCCCCCCGTGCCGATACCTGGGCTGGGCTGCGTCCCGCGGTGCTGCCGCTGGCGGCGGGCCTCGCGCTGTTCGCGTTGCTGTTCCATGCCGAGGCGGCGGCCGCAGTGCATGTCTGGATCGAGTCGACCGCCTACAACCACGGCTTCCTGATCCTGCCGATCGTCGCCTGGCTGCTGTGGGACCGGCGCGCCCGGCTGGCCGGCGCGGTGGCGCGGCCGATGCCGATGGTGGCGCTGGCGGCGATCCCGGTGGCGGTCGTCTGGCTGCTTGCCGACCGGCTCGGGATCATGGAGGGGCGGCAGCTGATGGCGATGACGCTGTTGCAGCTGCTGCTGGTCGGCGTGCTGGGCTGGCCGGTGTACCGGCTGCTGCTCGGGCCGCTGCTCTATCTCTATTTCCTGGTGCCGTTCGGGGCTTTCGTCACCCCGGCGCTGCAAAACTTCACGACCGACTTCGTCGGCATCGGCCTCAACCTGATCGGCATTCCGAACTACATCGACTCCCACCTGATCCAGATCCCCGAGGGCGCGTTCTATGTCGCCCAGGCCTGCGCCGGCTTGCGGTTCCTGATCGCGGCGGTGGCGTTCGGCTGTCTTTATGCGCTGCTGATGTACCGGTCCCCGCTGCGGCGGGGGATCTTCATGGGCGTGTCGGTCGTGGTGCCGATCATTGCCAACGGGTTCCGCGCGCTCGGCATCGTGGCGCTCGGGCACTACCTCGGCAGCGCCAAGGCGGCGGCCACGGATCATGTGTTGTATGGCTGGATCTTCTTCTCGATCGTGATCCTGCTCCTGGTCCTGCTCGGGCTGCCGTTCCGCGAGGACCTGGCCGGCTGGGCGCCGCCCGCCGCGCCGCCAAACCCGCCGCGCCGCCCGCCGGGGCGGCCGATCGCGGCGATGCTGGCGGTGGGCGTGATCGCGGCGCTGGGCCCGCTCAGCGCCTGGGGGTTCGACCGCGCCGCCGCCGCCGATCTGTCGGTTGCGCCGCCGCCGCTGCCGGCCGGAGCCTGCCAGGCGGCCGGTCCGGCGAGCGTGGCGCCAGGCATCGGCGCCGCGCGCATGGCCGTGCAGCGCTTCGTCTGCCCGGCGCATGGCGAGCAGCTCGGGGTGCGCGTCGTGGTGGAGCGGTTCTCGCCGCGCAGCGATCCCGCACCGATGCTGCTGGAGGAACGGCGCCTGTCGGGCCGGCTCGGGGCCGAGGACGTGGTGCGGAGCGCGATGTCCGCCGGCGGGCTGCGCTGGCGGGTGATCGAGACCTCCGAGCCGACCCATACCACCGCCTTCCTGCTGTGGGTCGATGGCGGTGCCCGCGCGCCCGATCTTCGGACCCGGCTGCGGCAGGGGATCGCCAGCCTGTTCGGCGGCGGGACGGCGCCCGTGCTGGTCGCGGTTGCCGCCGATCCGGATCCCTCGGCCATGGGCCCCGAGGGGCGCCAGCGCGCGCTGACCGCTATCGCCGCCTATCTGGTGGGACAGCCGGACCTCAAGGCGGAACTGGCGCGGCTGTCGGCCGGCGGGCGCTGACGCCGGCGCCGGGCGGGACCGCGAAACCGAACAAGGGGAACGACGTGCGACGGGTGGCTCTGGTAGGCGCGGGCTTCATCTCGCGCGCGCATGCGGATGCGCTGTGCGGCGTGCCGGGGGTCCGGCTAGCGGCGGTGATCGATCCGGCCGCGGCGCCGGCGCGCGCGCTGGCCACCCCGTTCGGCGCCCAGGTGTTTGCCTCGGTCGAGGCGGCGCTTGCCGCCGACGCCTTCGATGCCGCGCATGTCCTGGTGCCGCCGGATCTGCACCGCGACGTGGCCGTGCCGTTGCTCGCCGCCGGCAAGCCGGTCCTGCTGGAAAAGCCGCTCGCCGCGGACGCAGCCGGGGCAGCGGCGCTGGTGGCTGCGGCGGCGTCGGGGGGTGCGACGCTCGGGGTGAACCAGAATTTCGTGCACCACCCCGCCTTCCTGCGCCTGCGCGCGCTGATCGAGGGCGGCAGCCTGGGCCGCCCCACCCATATCGACTGCCTGTATAACGTGCCGCTGCGGCAGATGGCGGCGCGGCAGTTCGGGCACTGGATGTTCGGCCGCCCGGTCAATCTGCTGCTGGAACAGGCGGTTCACCCGCTGTCGCAGATCGCCGCCCTGGCCGGACCGATCGCCGAGGTGCGCGCCCTGGCCGGACCGGCCGTGCCGATCGGCCCGGGCCAGGCGGTCTATCCCACGCTGGACGCGATCCTGGCCTGCGAACGCCTGCCGGCGGCGCTCCGCTTCGCGGTGGGCCAGGCTACCCCGTTCTGGCAACTGCGCGTGGTCTGCGACGACGGGGTGGCGGTGGCCGATATTCTTGCCAACCGCGCCTATGCCTGGCGCCGCGGCCGGTGGATGGACGCGATCGACGCGCCGCTCGCCGGCGCCCGGGTCGCCATGCGGTTGCTGGGCGAAGGGGCGCGCAATGTCACCGGCTACGCCCTGGGACAGCTACGGCTCGGCGGCGGCGATCCTTTCCAGGCCAGCATGCGCGCGAGCATTGCCGCGTTCCACCAGGCGCTCGATCTCGGGGCCGCGCCGGCGCTGGATGGGACGTTCGGGGCGATGCTGGTGGCGGCCTGCGAGCGGCTGGCCGACAGCGGCTTCCCCGCGGTGGACCGGACGGGAGCCGCCGCGCACGGGACGCAGGCCGAAGAAAAGCCCGCCACCGCGGCCGACCCGGCGGCGCCGCCGCCCGACATCGCGCTGCTCGGCGGTACCGGCTTCATCGGGGCGCATCTGCTCCGTGCCTGCCTGGACCGGGGGATGCGTGTCGCGGTGATGGCGCGCAGCCTGCGCGGTCTGCCCGCGGCGTTTCACGATCCTCGGGTCACCCTGCACCGCGGCGACATCCGCGATCCGGAGGCGGTGGCGCGGGCCATCGCGGGGGTTCCGGTGGTGGTCAATCTCGCCCATGGCGGCGGCGGCAGTTCCTGGGAGCAGATTCGCGACGCCATGGTCGGCGGGGCGGAGACGGTGGCGCGGGCCTGTCTGGCAGCGCATACGCGCCGGTTGATCCATGTCGGTTCGATCGCCGCGCTCTATCTCGGCAAGCAGGCGGAACCGGTGACCGGCGCGACGCCCGCCGATCCGCTGGCCGATCGCCGCGCCGACTACGCCCGCGCCAAGGCGATCTGCGACCGTCTGCTGCTGGACATGCATGCGCGGGAGGGCCTGCCGGTGGTGATCCTTCGCCCCGGCGTGGTGGTGGGGGAGGGCGGGCCGCCGTTCCATGGCGGGCTCGGCCTGTTCAACAACGATCAGCACTGCCTGGGCTGGAACGCCGGGCGCAACCCGCTGCCCTTCGTGCTGGCCGAGGATGTCGCGACCGCCATTCTGGGGGCGGCGGAGGCGCAGGGCATCGACGGGCGCTGCTACAATCTGGCGGGCGACGTGCGACCGAACGCGCGGGCCTATCTGGCCGCGCTCGGCCGGACCCTCGGGCGCGATCTGCGCTTCCATCCGCAGACCGCGGAGAAGATCTGGCTGCTCGAATTGGGTAAATGGGCGATCAAGCGGGCCGGCGGACGCGCGGTGCCGGTGCCGTCGCTGCGCGACCTGCGCTCGCGCGGGATGGCGGCGACGTTCGACTGCGCGGACGCCAAGCGCGACCTCGGCTGGCAGCCGGTGGCCGACCCGGCGGTGTTCCACGCCCGTGCCATCGCGGTGCAGGCCGGGTAGGGGACGCCGGATGGCTCCCCGCCAGGCGCCGCTGCTGCTGAGCGTCTATGCGACCTTTGCCGTCGGCGGACCGCAGCGGCGCTTCGTCGCGCTGGCGAACCGGTTCGCCGGGCGGTACCGCCACCGGATCGTGGCAATGGACGGCAACACCGCGGCCGCAGGCCTGCTGGCGCCGGACCTCGATGTCGCGTTTCCGACGGTGGCGATCCGCAAGGGCGCGACGCTCGCCAATCGCCGGAGCTTTCGCGCCGTGCTGCGGGACCTGCGCCCCGATCTGCTGCTGACCTGCAACTGGGGCTCGATCGAGTGGGCGATGGCCAATGTCCCGCGCCTCGTGCCACACATCCATATCGAGGACGGCTTCGGGCCGGAGGAACGGGACCGCCAACTGCCCCGCCGGGCGCTGACCCGCCGGGTGGTGCTGCGCGCGAGCACCGTGGTGGTCCCCTCCCGGACGCTGGAACGCATCGCCACGGAGATCTGGCGTCTGCCCCCCGCGCGCGTGCGCTACCTGCCGAACGGCATCGACCTCGCGCGCTTTGCCATTGCGCCCGATCCCGACCTGCGCGGCGGGTTCGCGGGCACCGGTCCGGTGATCGGCACCGTCGCGGCCTTGCGGCCGGAGAAGAATCTGGGCCGCCTGCTGCGCGCCTTCCGCGCCGTCACGGCAACATCCCCGGCCCGTCTGGTCATCGTCGGCGACGGCCCGGAGCGGTCGGGGCTGGAGCAGCTTGCCGCCGAACTCGGCCTTGCGGATCGGGTGACCTTCGCCGGCCACAGCGCCGAGCCGGCGCCGTTCTATCGCGCCTTCGATCTGTTTGCGCTCTCTTCCGATACCGAGCAGATGCCGCTGTCGCTGATCGAGGCGATGGCGGCCGGGCTGCCGGTGGCGGCGACCGATGTGGGCGACGTGCGCGCGATGCTGGCGCAGGAGAACGCGCCCTTCGTCGCCCCGCCCGACGATGCCGGATTCACGGCCGCGCTCGCCGGCCTGCTCGCCGCCCCTGGGCGTTGGTCCGCGATCGGCGCGGCCAACCTCGCCCGGGCCAAAGCCGCGTTCGATCAGGAGCGGATGTTCGCCGCCTATGCCGCCTTGTTCGAGGCCGCGATCGCCGGCGGCGGGCCGGCAAGCCAGGCGCGCAGCCTGTAATCGACCCAGCCGATCCATTCGTGGAAGGCGAAATAGCTGACCGTCCACGCGCGCGCGCCGGGCAGCCAGCCGCCGGCGTCAACGTCCCATTCCACCGGGGCGGGCGTGGCGGTCAGGCCGAAATGGCGGAAGGCGAGCAGAGCGCGGCGTTCGTGCCAGGCGTCGGTGACGACCCAGACCGAGGTGATGCCCTGCGGCCTAAGGATCGCGGCGCTGAACTCGGCGTTTTGCCAGGTCGTCTTGGAGCGCGCCTCGACCCAGCGTGGCGGCAGACCGAACGTGTCACGCATCGCGTCCGCCATCAGCACGGCGATCGGCGTGACGTGCTTGCCGCCGACGCGCCCGCCGCTGACCAGCACCGGCAGCGCGGTGCGGCGGGCCAGCGCGACCCCGGCAACCAGACGCTGCAAGGTCAATGGGCCGAGCCGCACCTGCTCACCGGGGCCGCGCACATGATCGACCTCGGCACTGAGGATCACCACCGCTTGGGGCGGCGCACCGGGGGGCGGCGCGCGCGGCAGGCCCCATTCGAGTGGCACCAACAGACCCTGCGCCACCGCCGGCAGGGACAGCGCCAGCATGCCCGCCAGCGCGCCGCCGAGCAGCCACCGCGCGAGGCGCGGCGAGCGCCGCAGCAGGACGAACCCCAGGATCGCCACCAGGATCAGATTTGGCGGCGGGACGATCAGCGTGACCAGGATCGCGTGCAGGGTCATGCGCGACCGGCGAGCCAGGTCAGGACCTGCGCCAGCCCTGCCCGCAGGGATGTTTCCGCCGCGAAACCGAGTCCGACGCGCGCGGCCGCCGGGTTTCCGACCGAGTGGCGGATATC
>JAJZVS010000418.1 GCA_021845555.1 Pseudomonadota bacterium | reverse complement strand
CAAGACGGACGCGCGCGGCGCCCCGCTGCTGTCGCCGCTGCTGGAGGTTTCCCCCGAATCGGTGGGCGGCGCGCTGTCGCGCTTCCTGACCGCCTACGGCCTCAACATCCAGGAACCGCCCGCCGTCCCGCACCCGGAACGCCCGGCCGGGCTGTTGCGGCGCATCCCGGCCTTCTGCGCCGGCTGCCCGCACGCCACCTCCACCAAGCTGCCGGACGGCTCGCTCGCCACCGCCGGTATCGGCTGCCACTTCATGGCGATGGATCGCGGGCCGGAAACCCGCACCTTCACCCACATGGGCGGCGAGGGCGTGACCTGGGTCGGCCTCGCCCCGTTCACCGACATCCCGCATCTGTTCGCCAACCTGGGCGACGGCACCTACACCCACTCGGGCGTGCTCGCGATCCGCCAGGCGATCGCCGCCAAGGCGCGCATGACCTACAAGATCCTGGTCAACGACGCGGTGGCGATGACCGGCGGCCAGCCGGCCGAGGGCGGTTTCACCGTCATCGACATCGCCGCGCAGATGCGCGCCGAGGGCGTGCAGCGCATCGCCGTGGTGGCCGACGAGGCCGCCCGGCTGCCGCCCGCCGCCGCCCTGCCGCCCGGCGTCACCCGCCACACGCGCGAGGAACTGGACACGGTGCAGCGGGAGCTGCGCGACACCGAGGGCGTCTCCGTCCTGCTGTACGACCAGGTCTGCGCCACCGAGAAGCGCCGCCGGCGCAAGCGCGGCAAGCTGGCCGAGGCGGCGCAGAGCGTGCACATCAACGCCGAGGTCTGCGAGAACTGCGGCGACTGCTCCACCCAATCGGGCTGCATCGCGATCGAGCCGGAGGAAACCGCGCTCGGGCGCAAGCGGCGCATCAACCCGACCGCCTGCAACGTCGATCTGTCCTGCCTGAAGGGCTTCTGCCCGAGCTTCGTCACCGTCGCCGGCCCGCCGCGCGCGCCGGTCGCCGATCCGCGCTGGGCGGCGCAGGAGGCCGCGCTCGCCGAAGCGCTGCCGCTGCCCGTCCTGCCCGAGCTTGCCACCCCCTGGCGCGGGCTGTTCGCCGGCATCGGCGGCGGCGGCGTCGTCACCTCCGGCGCCATCCTGGCGATGGCGGCGCATCTGGAAGGCCGCGCGGTGCGCACGCTCGATTTCACCGGGCTGGCGCAGAAGAACGGCGCCGTCGTCGCCCACGTGCAGATCGCCGCCGACGCCGCGGCGCTGGACGTGGTGCGCATCCCCGCCGGGGAGGCGGACGTCATGCTGGCCGCCGATCTCGCGGTGGCCGCCGGGCCGGGCGTGCTGGAACGCTGCGCGCCCTCCTGCGCGGTGATCGGCAACCTCGACCTCGCCGCCACCGCCGCGTTCAAATCCGACCCAAGGCTGGTCATCGACGCCGGACTGCACCGCCGCACGATCGAGCGCGTGGCCGATCCCGCCGCCGGCACCTGGCTGCACGCGGTGCGGCTGGCCGAGACGCTGTTCGGCAACGCCCAGGCAATGAACACGCTGCTGCTCGGCCTCGCCTGGCAGCGCGGGCTGATCCCGGTGCGCGAGGCGGCGATCCTGCGCGCGCTCGAACTGAACGGCGCGGCGGTGGCGGTGAACCGGCGCGCGTTCCTGTGGGGGCGCATCCTCGCCGCGCAGCCCGCACGCGTCGCGCAGATCCTCACCCACCCCGAGGAAGCGCCGCCCGCGACGCTCGACGCGCTGATCGCCGACCGCGCCGACCGGCTCGCCGCCTACCAGGACACGCGCTACGCCGAACGCTACCGGGCGCTCGCCACCGCCGCCGCCGCGCGCGAGACCGAGGCGTTCGGCGCCCCCGGCCGCTTCGCCCGCGCGGTGGCCGAGGGCCTGTTCCGCGTCATGGCCTACAAGGACGAATACGAGGTCGCCCGCCTGCACGCCGCCGCCAGCTACGGCGAACACCCGGTGTTCCACCTCGCCCCGCCGCTGATCACCGGCACCGATCCCGCCACCGGCCGGCGCCGCAAGATCGCAATCCCCGGCTCCGTCGCACTGCCGCTGTTCCGACTGCTGCGCCACGGCAAGCGCCTGCGCGGCACCGCGCTCGACCTGTTCGGGCGGCAGGCGGAACGCAAGCGCGAACGCGCGCTGATCGTACAATACGAAACGGACGTCCGCGCCGCAATGGAACGACTGACCGCGGAGACGCGCGAGGCCGCCGTGGCGCTGGCCGAACTGCCGGACCTGATCCGCGGCTTCGGGCCGGTGAAGGACGAAAACTACGCCAAGGCAATGAACCAGCGCACGGGGCTGCTGGCACGCCTCCACACCCCGGCGCCGGTGGCGTTGGCGGCGGAGTAAGGAAGCAAGGCCAAGGGGCGCTGCCCCTTGGATCCCCGCCAAGGGCAAGCCCTTGGAACCCATCTGTTGGCTTTGCCAGGAAGGGGGCGCTACCCGGACCAACCCAGGTCCGGGTAGCGCCCCCTTCCTGGCAAAGCCGTCCGAGGGGTCCAGGGGACTTGTCCCCTGGCAGGGGTCCAGGGGGCAGCGCCCCCTGGCCTTACTGCCTCACAGCGCCCCACCCCGTCGCCCGGCGGTGGCGGCGAGCCGCAGGCGCAGGGCGTTGAGTTTGATGAAGCCCTGGGCGTCGAACTGGTCGTAGGCGCCCTGGTCGTCCTCGAAGGTGACGGTTTTCATCGAATACAGGCTGTTCGGGCTTTCGCGGCCGATGACGGTGGCGTTGCCCTTGTACAGTTTCACCCGCACCCGGCCGGAGACGGAGTGTTGGCTGGTGTCGATCAGCGCTTGCACCATGCGGCGTTCCGGGCTGAACCAGAAGCCGTTGTAGATCATCTCCGCGTAGCGCGGCATGAGCTGGTCCTTGAGGTGGGCGGCCTCGCGATCCAGCGTGATGCTTTCGATGCCGCGATGGGCGGCGAGCAGGATGGTGCCGCCGGGCGTTTCATAGACGCCGCGCGATTTCATGCCGACGAAGCGGTTTTCCACCAGATCGAGCCGGCCGATGCCGTTGGCCTTGCCGAGC
>JAJZVS010000025.1 GCA_021845555.1 Pseudomonadota bacterium | reverse complement strand
CGGATCGCGAAGATCGCGCACTCCCACGGGGCGAAAGTGTTGTTCGACGGCTCGCAGGCGATCGTGCACCGGGCGGTGGACGTGCAGGCGATCGATGCCGATTTCTACGCCTGGACCGGGCACAAGCTGTATGGCCCGACCGGGATCGGCGTGCTGTGGGGCCGGCGCGAGCTGCTGGAGCGCATGCCGCCGTTCCTCGGCGGCGGCGAGATGATCTCCTCGGTCAGCTACGAACGTTCCACCTGGGCCGCGGTGCCGCACAAGTTCGAGGCAGGCACGCCGGCGATCCTGGAAGGCATCGGCCTGAAGGCGGCGATCGATTACGTGCGGGCGATCGGCTACCCGGCGATCGCCGCGCACGAAGCCCGGCTGGTCGATCACGCGCTGGCGCGGTTGTCGGCGATCCCGGGGCTGCGCATTCTCGGCCGGGCGCAGGATCGCGGCGGGGTGGTGGCCTTCGCGCTCGATCGGGCGCACGCGCACGACGTGGCAACGCTGCTCGACCGCCACGGCATCGCGGTGCGGGCCGGGCACCACTGCGCCGAGCCGCTGATGCATCGCTTCGGCCTGGACAGCACCGCACGCGCGAGCTTCGGCATCTACACCACGCCGGGGGAGATCGACGCGCTGGCCGAGGCGCTGCTCTGGGTGCGGGAGTTCTTCTCGTGATGTTCGACGAGCTGCGCGATCTCTATCAGGACGTGATCCTCGACCACGGCCGCAATCCGCGCCACGGCCACCGGCTCGCTGCGTTCGATGCCTCCGCCAAGGGCGACAACCCGATGTGCGGCGACCGGGTGGAGGTGTTCGTCCGCCATGCGTCGGACGGCACGATCGGGGAGGTCGGGTTCGAGGCGCGCGGCTGCGCGATTAGCATCGCCTCGGCCGATCTGATGGCGGAGACGGTGGCGGGCCGCACGCCCCAGGATGCCAGCGCGCTGTTCGCTGCCTTCCGCGAACTGGCGCGCACCGGTGCCTGCCCGGCCTGCGATCCCGCCCTGGCCGAACCTTTGGAACGTCTGGCGCCGCTGGGCGGTGTGCACGAGTACCCCTCGCGCGTGAAATGCGCCACGCTGGCGTGGCACGCGCTGACCGCCGCGCTGACCGGCACGCAGGAGGCGAGCAGTGAATGAGATGATTCCCGATGGCCCCGCCGTTCCGCAGGCTCGCCCCGACGGCGGCGCCGTCTCGCACACCGTCTGGACCCCTGTCGGCGAGGTCGCGCGCCCGCAGCACGGCAGTGCGGTGGACGAGAGCGCGGTGATCGATGCGATCGGCACCGTGTACGATCCGGAAATCCCGGTGAACATCTATGAACTCGGCCTGATCTACGCGATCGAGCTGGGGGAGGGGGGAAAGGTGAAGGTGGAAATGACCTTGACCGCCCCCGGCTGCCCCAGCGCGCAGGAACTGCCCGTGCAGGTGCGCGAGGCGGTGATGACCGTTCCCGGTGTCGCCGCGTGCGAGGTGGAAACCGTGTGGGATCCGCCCTGGGAACCAAGCCGGATGAGCGAGGAAGCCCGGCTGCAGTTGAACATGTTCTGAGCCTCCCGATATTTGGACGGACCCATGAGCACCACCACCCAGACCCGCCGCCCCGCCCGCCCCCTGCCGCCGTTGATGACGCTGACGGAGGCCGCGGCCGAACGCCTGCGCCGCCTGTATGAAACCGGCGAGCAGGGAAGGCTGCTGCGCATCGGCGTGAAGACCAAGGGGTGCTCGGGCATGTCCTACGACATGTCCTGGACCGACGCGCCGGGGCCGGGCGATGAAGTGGTGACTGCCCAGGGCGTGACCGTGCTGGTCGATCGCCGTGCCAGCCTGTTCCTGATCGGCACCGTGATGGATTACGAGACGAAGGCGCTTACCTCCGGGTTCACGTTCACCAACCCGAACGAGAAGGGCCGCTGCGGCTGCGGCGAGAGCTTCCACGTCTGATGCCAACCGCCTGAATATCGACTCTTGCGGTATTTCGGGAGGTTGGAAGTGCGCGCGGGGTTGGTGGGGCTGCCGCGCGCCGTTGACCCATCCTTCATGGGTGAACGGCGGTCGTTAGGACACGGTGGAAAAAGTAGTGACTTTCACTACCTCGACTGATATAAGCCCGACATGGACGATGTGATGCAGGCCGCCGAGGCCAACCGGAATTTCTCTCGCGTGTTGCGGGAGGTGACGGAGGGGCGCAGCTACCTCGTGACCTCGCACGGTCGGCCGGTCGCGCGCATCGTGCCCGCCGATGCCGGTGCGGCGGTCGTATCGGAGGCGCGAGCCGAAGCGCGGAAGCGGCTGCTCGCCCGGCTGGCTGAACAACCGGTAGTCGATGTCGGTCCCTGGACGCGTGATGAGCTCCACGAGCGGTGAGGCTCGCGCTCGATACCAACATCCTGGCCTATGCCGAAGGGGTGAACGGCGCCGCGCGCCAAGCCGCCTCGACTGACCTGATACGCCGTTTGGAGGGTGCGGATCTGGTGCTGCCGGTCCAGGTGCTCGGGGAGCTGCTGACCGTCCTGCTACGCAAGGCACATTGGACGGGCCAGGTGGCACGCCAAGCCGTCGGCGAGTGGGCCGCGGGGTTCGAGACGCGGCCGACCTCGATTGCGACCTTCATTCAGGCGACGGACCTGATGGTCGAGCACGCCATTCCGGTCTGGGACGCGGTGATCCTGGCTACCGCGGCCGAGGCGGGCTGCCGGGTGTTGTTGAGCGAGGATTTCCATGCCGGCTTTACCTGGGGTGGCGTGACCGTGGTGAACCCGTTCGCCGATCCGCCGCACCCTTTGCTGGCCGTGGCGCTGGCCGGGGGCTGACGCCGCGCCGCTGCTTGACACCTTCTTCGCCCGCGCCACTCTGGTCGGCGGAGGTGCCGCCATGACCAGCCAGACCATCGCCTTCTACAGCGAGGGGGTGCGGCTCGCCGGCACTCTGTTCCTGCCTGACGGCCTCGCCCCCGGCGAGCGGCGCGCCGGCATCGTGCTTTGCCACGGCTATACCGGGGTGCGCGCGCTCTACCTGCCGGACACCGCGCGCGAACTGACCGCGGACGGCTACGTCGTGCTGAGCTTCGACTACAAAGGCTGGGGCGACAGCGAGGGGCCGCGCACGCGGCTTGCCCCGTACAGCCGGGTCGCGGACGTGCAGGCGGCGCTGAGCTATCTCGCGGCGCAGAGTATGGTCGATCCCGCCCGGCTCGGCCTGTATGGCACCAGCTACGGCGGCGCGACGGTGGTGTTCACCGCGGCGATCGATCCGCGCGTGGCCTGCGTGGTCTCGGTGGTCGGGATCGGGAACGGGCGGCGCTGGATGCGCAGCGTGCGCCACCCGGACGAGTTCCACGACCTGCTGGAGCGTGCCGCCGCCGACCGCGCCCGCCGCGCCACCACCGGCGCCTCCGAATTGGTGCCCCGTGCCGAGGTGCTGCTGCCCGACCGGCAATCCGCCGCGCTGGCCGCCGCGGCGCGCGCCGGCGTGTCCGGGGCGGTGGATCAGGTGCCGCTCGAGTTCGTGGACGACACGCTGGGCTTCCATCCCGAGTGGGTGGTGGACAAGATCGCTCCCCGCCCGGTCCTGTTCATCACCAGCGACGACGACCGACTGGTGCCGCCGGAGGAGAGCGAGGCGCTGTTCGCCCGCGCCGGCGAGCCCAGGAAGCTGATCGTGCTGAAAGGCTTCGGCCATTACGAGGTTTACGCCGGGGAGGCGTTCCGCCAGGTAATCGCGCCGACGCGTGCTTGGTTCCGGGAGTGGCTGCCGCCGCGCTAGAGGCGCCGCGCTGCCCCGGCTTGCCCTTCCCGGCGCATCCCGCTAGAACCCCCGCCTTCGCGCGCCCCGGGCCTGGAATGGGCATGCCCGGCCGCGAGCGGTGTCCGCGCGGCTTCCCCGCGGCCCGGCAAGCCAGAAGGAGACCAAAATGCCCAAGGTGAAGACCAAGTCCTCGGTCAAGAAGCGGTTCAAGATCACTGCGACCGGGAAGGTGCTGGCCGGCCCCGGCAAGAAGCGCCACAACCTCTCGGCCCGCTCGCAGAAGGCCAAGCGCACCAACCGCGGCAGCCAGACGCTGACGCCGATGGACGCGCGGACGGTGAAGCAATGGGCGCCCTACGGGCTGGAATGAGGAGCTAGCACGTCATGGCACGCGTCAAACGGGGTACCACCACCCACGCCCGGCACAAAAAAGTCCTCGCGCAGTCGAAGGGCTTCGTCGGCCGGTCCTCCACCAATTACCGCATCGCGCGCGAGCGGCTGGAGAAGTCGCTCCAGTACGCCTATCGCGACCGGCGCAACAAGAAGCGCGAGTTCCGCGGCCTGTGGATCCAGCGCATCAACGCCGCGGTGCGCGAGCACGGCCTCACCTACTCCCGCTTCATCGACGGGCTGAACAAGGCCGGCATTGAGATCGATCGCAAGGTGCTGGCGGCGATCGCCTACGACGATGCGGCGAGCTTCGCCGAGATCGTGAAGAAGGTGCAGGCGGCGCTGGGCTGAGCGATGGGTGCCGGATCGCGGTCCGGCACGCGCGCACGACCAGGAGGGGCCGCCCGTGAGCGGCCCCTTTTCATTTTGAGAGCAATCATGACTGACGATCTCGCCGAATTGCGCGCCGAAACCGATGCCGCCCTGGCCGCCTGCGCCGATCTGCGCGCCTGGGACGTGGTGCGCGTCTCCGTGTTGGGCCGCAACGGGCGGCTGACCGCCCTGCTCAAGGAACTCGGCAAGACTCCGGCCGAGCAGCGGCGCGAGCGCGGCGCCGCGCTCAACCGCCTGAAGGACGCGCTGGCGGAGGCGATCGAGTCCCGCCGCATTGCGCTGGAGGCCGCCGAACTCGAAACCCGGCTCGCCGCCGAGCGGCTCGATCCCTCCCTGCCGCCGCGCCCCATGCCGGGCGGGCTGATCCACCCGATCAGCCGGACGATGGAGGAGATGGCGGCGATTTTCGGCGCCATGGGCTTCGAGATCGCGGAAGGCCCCGATGTCGAAACAGACTGGCACAATTTCAGCGCCCTCAACATCCCCGCACACCATCCCGCGCGCGACGACCAGGACACGTTCTACCTGACCGCGCCAGCGGGCGCCCCGCCGCCGGTGCTGCGCACCCACACCTCCCCGGTGCAGATTCGCACCATGCTGGAACGGCCGCTGCCGCTGCGCGTGATCGTGCCGGGTCGCACCTATCGCGCCGATCACGACGCGACGCACTCGCCCATGTTCCATCAGTGCGAGGGGCTGGTGATCGACCGCGACATCACCCTTGCCCACCTCAAGGGCTGCCTGATCGACTTCCTGCGCGCCTTCTTCGCCGCGCCAAACCTGCCGGTGCGCTTTCGTGCCAGCTACTTCCCGTTCACCGAACCGTCGATGGAGGTCGATATCGGCTGGGATCGCAAATCGGGCGAACTGGGCAAGGGGAGCGACTGGCTGGAGATCCTGGGCAGCGGCATGGTGCATCCACGCGTGCTGGCCAATGTCGGGATCGATCCGCGCGCGTGGCAAGGCTTCGCCTTCGGCATGGGGATCGAGCGCGTGACCATGCTCAAGCACGGCATCCCGGACCTGCGCCCGTTCTACGAAAGCGATATCCGCTGGCTGCGCCACTACGGGTTCAATCCGCTGGCCCCTGCCATGCTGCACGAAGGGGCCTGAACGATGAAATTCACCCTGTCGTGGCTGCGCACCCATCTGGACACCGACGCGCCCGTGGCGGTGATCGGCGAGACGCTGACGCGCATCGGCCTGGAGCTCGAGGGCATTGCCGACCGCGGCGCGGCGCTGGCGCCGTTCCGTGTCGCCCATGTGCTGGAAGCCTTGCCGCACCCGAACGCCGACCGGCTGCGCGCCTGCCGCGTGGACACGGGGGAGGGCGTCGTCTCCGTCGTCTGCGGCGCGCCCAATGCGCGCACCGGCATGAAGGCGGTGTTCGCGCCGCCCGGCAGTTTCATCCCCGGCACCGGGATCACGCTGAAGACGGGCGAGATCCGCGGCGTCGACAGCGCCGGGATGCTGCTGTCGGCGCGCGAGATGGGTCTCGGTGAGGATCATTCCGGCATCGTCGATCTGCCGGCGGACGCGCCGGTGGGCACGCCCTACGCCGCCTGGGCCGGTCTTGACGATCCGGTGATCGAGATCGCCGTCACCCCCAATCGGGGCGACTGCTTTTCCGTGCGCGGTGTCGCGCGGGACTTGGCGGCGGCCGGGATCGGCACGCTGAAGCCCTGGGCGCCCGCGCAGGTACCGGCGGCGTTCACGGGCGGGCCGCGCTGGCGGATCGACTGGCCGGAGGCGTGCCCCTGGGTGCTCGGCCGTACCCTCCGCGGCCTGCGCAACGTCCCGAGCCCGGCCTGGCTGGCGGAGCGGCTGACCTCGATCGGCCTGCGCCCGATCAACGCGCTGGTCGACGTGACCAATTTCTTCACCGTCGATCTCGGCCGGCCGCTGCATGTGTTCGACGTGGCCAAGCTCTCCGGCGACACGCTGACCCTGCGCCGTGGCGCCGGCGAAAGCTTCCGCGCGCTGAACGGCAAGGACTACACGCTGACCGCCGAGGACTGCGCGATCGCGGATGCCGCCGGCGTACAGTCGATGGCCGGCGTCGTCGGCGGCGAGGCGACGGGTTGCGATGAAGCGACCACGAGCGTGTTCGTCGAATGCGCCTATTTCGACCCGGTCCGCATAGCGCTGTCGGGTCGGCGACACCAGGTGATCTCCGACGCGCGCCAGCGGTTCGAGCGCGGGATCGACCCGGCGCTGATGCCGGACGCGATCGAGGCCGCCACGCGGATGATCCTCGACCTCTGTGGCGGCGAGGCCGGTGCGGTGGTGGAAGCCGGCGCGGCGCCCGCTTGGCAGCGCAGCGCCAGTCTGCGCTTCGCCCGCCTGCGCGACTTCGGCGGCGCGGAGGTGCCGGCGGACGAGGCGGTGGGCGCGCTCGAGCGTCTTGGCTTTGCCGTGCAGGCGCGCGATGCGGCGCGCGTGACCGTAGCCGTGCCGTCATGGCGCAACGACGTCGCCGCCGGCGCCCTGCCCGGCGCGGCGGTGCTGGACCAGGAACCGGGGATCGCGCCCGAGGCCGCCGCCACCGCTGCCGCCGGGTGCACGGAGATCGAGCCGGAGTGCGATCTGATCGAGGAAGTCCTGCGCCTGCGCGGCCTCGACACCATCGCGCCCGTCTCGCTGCCCGGCGCCGCGCCGGTGCCGGTGCCGACCCTGACGCCTCGCCAGACGCGCGCGGCGCTTGCCCGCCGCGTGCTGGCGGCGCAGGGGCTGGCGGAGTGCGTGACCTTCAGCTTCATGGCCGCGCCGCAGGCGGCCCTGTTCGGCCCGGTGCCGGAGAGCCTGCGGCTGGCCAACCCGATCGCATCCGATCTTGATCAGTTGCGCCCGACCCCGGTGGCGACGCTTGCCTTGGCGGCGGCGCGCAACGCCACGCGCGGGTTCGCCGACGTGGGGCTGTTCGAACTCGGCCCGGCCTTCGCGCCGGACGGCCAGCGCCAGGTCGCTTCCGGGCTGCGCGCCGGCACCACACCGCGCAACTGGCTGGCGCCGGCGCGGCCGGTGGACGCGATGGACGCCAAGGCCGATCTGTTCGCCGCGCTGAGCGCGCTCGGCGTGCCGATGGAGGCGCTGTCGGTGACCGCGGACGCGCCCGCGTTCTACCACCCCGGCCGGTCCGGCGTGGTGCGCCAGGGGCCGAAGACGGTGCTGGGCACGTTCGGGGAGCTGCATCCGCAGGTGCTGAGCTCGCTGGATATGACCGGGCCGGCGGTCGCCTTCGAACTGGTGCTGGACGCGATCGCCGATCCCAAGCGCCGCCGCCGGGCCCCACCCGACCTGCCGGCGTTCCAGCCGGTGCGGCGGGATTTCGCCTTTCTGGTCGATGCGACTGTGCCGGCCGAGGCGGTGCTGCGCGCCGCCCGCGGGGCGGAGCGGACGCTGATCGCGGGGGTGGTGCTGTTCGACGTTTACGAGGGCGGCGGGCTGTCGGCGGGCAAGCGCTCGCTGGGCGTGGAGGTCACGTTCCAGCCGCGCGAGCGGACCCTGACCGAGGCGGAGCTGGAAGCCGCGGCGGCGAAGGTCGTGGCCGCGGTGGCAAAGGCGACCGGGGCAGTGCTACGTTAGGCTGATAATTCCTGTCGGAGGCCGCGCGCCCCATATCGGTGGCGCAGCCCGGAGCGTTCTCATGAGTGACGTCCTTCCCGTCCCGGTCGAGGAGCTGAAGCGCGTGGCCACGGCGAATACCGATCTGGTGTCCACCGCGCGGCGGCTTGCTGACCTTGCCACCCAGACCGTCGACCCGCAGCTGAAAGCGCAAATGCTGAACACGGTTCGCGACATCCTGACCTCCTCGGAGGCGATCAGGGGTGCCGTGCGGACCGCAGGTTATCTTCGGGCGGCGCGGCGCGCCTGATGGCAGTGGGGCCGGAGGGCGCGGACACACCGGCGTCCGTCGTCCCGGCAGCCCTTCCGGACCCGGTCGCGGCGCAACTCGTCCATGCCGAACAAGCGGCCGAGAGCGCGAACCAAGCCCTCGCGCCGCCGACGCTTGCCGACGAGGATCGGTCCTGGATCGCGCGGCTGATCGTCCGCGGTGTTCGCTTACCTCCTGTTTCTCGCCATTCAGGGCATCACCTCCGGCGCCTGGGCGGATCTCGCGGCGCACGCGGAGGAGATGATCAAGACCATCGTCGTCCCGATAGTGACGCTGGTGCTGGGCTATTATTTCGGACAATCGACCAAGGGCTGATAAGCCTGCGCCCCCCAAGCTGACAGCGCGCGTCTTTCGGCCTATCTCTGCGCCGCCGCCGCCCCCGCCCCCATACCGGACCCCATGACCGACACTCCGATCGACCATATCCGCAACTTCGCCATCATCGCCCATATCGACCACGGGAAATCCACCCTGGCCGACCGGCTGATCCAGGCCACCGGCGCGCTGTCGGACCGGGAGATGACGAACCAGGTCCTCGACAGCATGGACCTGGAGCGCGAACGCGGCATCACCATCAAGGCGCAGACCGTGCGTCTGTCCTACCGCGCGAAGAACGGGGAGACCTACGAGCTCAACCTGATGGACACGCCCGGCCACGTCGATTTCGCCTACGAGGTCTCCCGCAGTCTCGCCGCCTGCGAGGGGTCCTTGCTGGTGGTCGATGCCAGCCAGGGGGTGGAGGCGCAGACGCTCGCCAATGTCTATCAGGCGATCGAGGCGGGGCACGAAATCGTGCCCGTGCTCAACAAGATCGACCTGCCCGCCGCCGAGCCCGAGCGCGTGCGCCAGCAGATCGAGGACGTGATCGGCCTGGATGCGTCGGACGCGGTGGAGATCAGCGCCAAGACGGGGATCAACATCGAGGGCGTGCTGGAAGCCCTGGTCCACCGGCTGCCGCCGCCGAAGGGCGATCCGGACGCGCCGCTGAAGGCGCTGCTGGTCGATAGCTGGTACGACCCGTATCTGGGCGTGGTGATCCTGGTCCGCGTGAAGGACGGGCGGCTGAAGCGCGGTGCGAAGATCCGCATGATGTCCTCCGGCGCGATGCACCAGGTCGAGCAGGTCGGCGTGTTCAGCCCGAAGATGATCCCGACCGGCGATCTTGGTCCGGGCGAGATCGGCTTCATCACCGCCGCGATCAAGACCGTGGCGGATTGCAACGTCGGCGACACGATCACCGACGATCGCACCCCCGCGGCGGAACCGCTGCCGGGGTTCAAGCCCTCGGTTCCGGTGGTCTGGTGCGGCCTCTACCCGGTCGATGCCGACGATTTCGAGAAGCTGCGCGACAGCCTGGGCAAGCTGCGCCTGAACGACGCGAGTTTCCATTACGACCCGGAGACTTCAGCCGCGCTCGGCTTCGGCTTCCGCTGTGGCTTCCTGGGGCTGCTGCATCTGGAAATCATCCAGGAGCGGCTGTCGCGCGAATTCGATCTCGACCTGATTGCCACCGCCCCGTCGGTGGTCTATCGCATCCATCGCACCAACGGACAGACGAACGAGTTGCACAACCCGGCCGACATGCCGGACGGCAGCGTGATCGACCATATCGAGGAGCCTTGGATCAAGGCCACCATCATGGTGCCGGACGACTACCTCGGCGCGATCCTGCAATTGTGCAACGAACGCCGTGGCGAGCAGGTTGATCTGACCTACGTGGGCAACCGGGCGATGGCGGTCTACCGGCTGCCGTTGAACGAGGTGGTATTCGACTTTTACGACCGGCTGAAATCCGTCTCTCGCGGCTACGCCAGTTTCGACTACACGATGGACGGCTATGCCGAGGGTGATCTGGTGCGGATCTCCATCCTGGTGAACAATGATCCGGTGGACGCACTGAGCTTCATCGCTCATCGCAGCGTCGCCGAGGCGCGCGGGCGGTCGATCTGCGCCCGGCTGAAGGAGCTGATACCGCGCCAGTTGTTCAAGATCGCCATCCAGGCGGCGATCGGCGGGCGGGTGATCGCGCGCGAGACGCTGTCGGCGCTGTCCAAGGACGTCACCGCCAAGTGCTACGGCGGCGACATCAGCCGTAAGCGAAAGCTGCTGGAGAAGCAGAAGGAAGGCAAGAAGCGCATGCGTCAGTTCGGGAAAGTCGAGATCCCGCAATCGGCGTTCCTGGCCGCGCTGAAGATGGACGCCTGATCCCTCGGGAGACCGCGACGATGGACCCCACCGCGCTGCCGTTCGATGCCGATACGATGCTGGAGGGTCTGTTCGCCTGGGTGGGATGCGAAAGCCCCACCTGGGACCGCGCGGCGGTGAACCGGATGATGGAGATCGCTTCGCGCGACCTCGCGATCGCCGGCGCACGGATCGAGCGCATCCCCGGCCGCATGGGTTTCGGCGATTGCATCCGTGCCCGCTTCCCGCACCCCACGCCGGACGTGCCGGGCATCCTGGTGATGGGGCATCTCGATACCGTCCACCCGATCGGCACGCTGGAGAAGCTGCCGATCCGCCGCGAGGGCGATCGCGCCTGGGGACCGGGTATCCTGGACATGAAGGGCGGCAACTACCTGGCTTTGGAAGCGATCCGCCAGCTTGCCCGTGCCGGGATCGCGACGCCCTTGCCGGTCACGATGTTGCTGACCAGCGACGAGGAGGTGGGCAGCCCGTCCACGCGCGACCTGATCGAGGCGGAGGCTTCGCGCCATCGCTACGTGCTGATTCCCGAACCGGCGCGGCCCGACGGGTCTGCCTCGGGCGGGGTGGTGACGGGACGCTATGCGATCGCGCGCTTCAACCTGGAAGCCACCGGCCGACCCAGCCACGCCGGGGCGCGCCTGGCCGAAGGGCGCTCGGCGATCCGCGAGATGGCGCGCCAGCTGATCGCGATCGAGGACATGACCGGCGCGGACTGCACCTTCAGCGTAGGCGTGATCCGCGGCGGCGAATGGGTGAACTGCGTGCCGACGACCTGCACCGCCGAGGCGTTGTCGATGGCCAAGCGACAGGTGGACCTGGATCAGGGCGTGGCGCGGATGCTGGCGCTGCGCGCGTCCTCCAACGAGGTCTCGTTCCGGGTCACGCGCGGGGTGACGCGCCCGGTGTGGGAGCCGGATGCGGCCGGCGTGGCGCTCTATCAGCGTGCGTGCGCGGTCGCCGGGGGAATGGGCATGGCGCTGGCGCACCAGAGCGCCGGCGGCGGGTCGGACGGAAACTTCACCGGCGCGATGGGAGTGGCGACGCTGGACGGGCTCGGGGTGCTGGGCGCGGGGGCGCACACGCTCGATGAGCACATCGTGGTGGAGAGCCTGGCGCGGCGTGGACGGCTGTTCGCGGGCGTGCTGGCCGGGTTGGACCCGCCAGACTCCTGATCGCCCGCGCCGGTTGCCGCCATCCGCCAACGCCCGCACCATGCGGCCAGTATCCATGGGACCCAGATGCGCATCGATTGCCCCTCCTGCGCTGCCAGCTATGACGTACCGGACACGAAGCTGGCCGGTCGGAAGACCGTGCGCTGCGTTCGCTGCGGGCATCAGTGGGCCCCCGGTCCGGTGCCGGAGCCAGCCGATCCACCGCCGCCCGCCCCGCTGTCCCCGCCGCCGCTGCCCGATTCCGACCGGCCCGATCCCGAGCGAGCAGATTCCGATTGGGCAGACCGGGGCCGGGCGCAAACCGCGGCGGATCCCGGCCGGTCGCGCCTCGCCTCGCCCGCCACCCCGCCGCCCGGCCGCTTCGGGCTGCGGTTAGCCTGGGCAGCCAGTGGGCTGGTGCTGGCGATGGCACTCGCCGCCGCATTCGTTTGGCGGGCCGAGGTCGTGCGGGTATGGCCTCCGAGCCTCAGGGTTTATGCCGCGCTTGGTCTCGCGCATAACGCCCGCTGACCAGCCGGCCGGCCGCCGCGCCGGACATCCCCAGGCAGGTTCCGGAGGCCATGATGTATCTTCCCGCCGCGTTTCGCGAAGACCGTGTCGATCGCCTGCATGAAGCGATCCGCGCCGGCGGACTCGCCACGCTGGTCACGCTGACCGCTGACGGGCTGATCGCCAGCCACGTGCCGCTGCTGCTCGACCCCGATCCCGCGCCGTATGGCACCCTGATCGGTCACCTCGCCCGCCCCAACCCGCAGGCGCGCGGGGCCACGCCGGGGGTGCAGGCATTGGCAATCTTCCAGGGGCCGGACGCCTACATCAGCCCGAGCCATTACGAGACCAAGCGCCGCACCGGCCAGGTGGTGCCGACCTGGAACTACGTCGCGGTCCACGCCTACGGCGAGATCTCGTTCTTCGACGACCCCGACCGCTTGCGCGACATCGTGACCCGCCTGACCGAGCGCCACGAATCGCGCCGCGTCACGCCCTGGGCTGTCTCCGACGCGCCGGCGCCCTATATCCAGGGCATGCTGAAAGGGATCCTTGGCTTCGTGCTGCCGATCGTGCGGCTGGAAGGCAAGTGGAAAATGAGCCAGAACCGCTCCCCCGAAGACCGCGCGGGCGTCGTGACTGGCCTGACCGCTGAAGGACACGACGACGTCGCCTCGTTGATCGCCGACACCTGATCCCGCTTCCCTGAACTGACACATGGACACGATTTTCCGCGGCGATCTGACGACTCCGCGCGGCCGGGCCAACGCCTGGGTCGATGCGCTGTTCGTCGATCATGCGGTGTTCCGGCTGGCTTGGAGCAATCTCGGCACGGTCGAAGCGGGGCGGCTCTATCGCTGCAACCATCCCACGCCCGGCCGCCTGCGCGCGATCGTGCGCCGACATGGCATCCGCACGCTCATCAACTTGCGCGGTCCTACCGGCAACGGGTCGGACGCGCTGTCGCGCGAGGCGGCGGGACGGCTCGGCCTCGATTTCATCGACATGGCGATGGACAGCCGCGGAGCGCCGCAGCCTGCGCGCATCCTGCGGTTGGCGGAGATCTACCGCACCATGCAGGCTCCGGCGCTGGTGCATTGCAAGTCCGGCGCCGATCGGGCCGGTCTCGCCGCCGCGTTGTTCGTGCTGATCTCGGGCGGCAGCGCGGCGCAGGCGATGACCCAGTTGTCGTGGCGCTTCGGCCACATCCGCGCCGCGCGGACCGGCATCCTGGATGCGTTCGTCGAGAGCTACGCGCGCGAGGCCGAGGGACGGCTGTCATTTCTCGATTGGGTACGCGACGAGTACGACGAGGCGGCGCTGAAGCGCGCGTTCCGTGCCCGCCGGTTGGCGAGCTTCGTCACCGATCGGCTGCTGGCGCGGGAATAGAGAGCCCGCGGCGCCGCGAGCCGCCTCCTGGGTTCCCGAATCGACGGGCGGCGGCGGCGGCTCCGGCCAATGCTTCCGACAGATCCTCGGCAACCATCCCTTCACCCACATCGCCGGCGGCCTGCCCGTGCAGCCAGGCGGCCGCAGCAGCCGCTTCGAATGTCGGCAGTCCCTGGGCGAGCAGCCCGGCGATGATTCCGGCCAGCACGTCGCCCGCTCCGGCGGTGGCCAGCCAGGGCGGGGCGTTGGCGTTGATCGCCCAGCGTCCATCGGGCGCGGCGATGATCGTGTCCGCACCCTTCAGCAGCACCACGGCGCCGGTCTGTGCGGCCGCCGTGCGCGTCGCCGCGATGCGGTCGGTTCCTGGCGGGCCGAAGGCGCGGGCGAATTCGCCTGCGTGCGGGGTCAGCACCGCCGCGCCCACTAGAGCCTCCGGGGCGCCAGCGAAAGCGGTGAAGACATCCGCATCGGCCACCACCTGGCGTCCGGCCCGCAGCAATTCGGGAAGCGCGGTCCGCGCGTGCTTCACGCCAAGTCCGGGGCCGCAGACCCAGACCGCGCGGCGGGGGTCGATGAGCAGGTCCGCAAGCGCTGTCTCGGTCACGATCGCGCCCGGCGCACCGGCACGATAGACCGCGGCGGACGCGGCCGTGGGCGCTGCGATCGTTACTAGGCCGGCGCCGGTCCGGTGCGCCGCCTCCGTTGCCAGTCGCGCCGCCCCGGTCATTGCCGCGCCGCCCAGGACGGTCACGTGGCCGCGGGTGTATTTGTGTCCGGCCGAATCGGGGCGCGGCAGGCGCCAAAGCTCCGGGGTATTCGCGAAGCACGCCGGCCCAATCGTCTCCAGCACGCGGGCGGGCAGGCCGATATCGGCCAGGACGACCTCCCCGCAGTGGGTCCGTCCCGGCAGCAGCAGGTGGCCCGGCTTGAGACGGAAGAAGGTCACCGTCAGCGCCGCGCGCGGGGCGAAGCCGCGCAGCGCGCCAGTTGCCCCGTCGATTCCGCTCGGCACATCGACCGCGACCAGCCGGCGCGCGGCGCCCAGGACCTTCGCTGTGGGACCATCCACGTCGCGCGCCAGGCCGGCGCCGAACACGGCGTCGATCACCAGATCGGCCCGCGCCGCCTCCGCGGCTGCGAACGGCAGGCGCGGTCCGCGCCAAGCCGCGGCGGCGGCCCCGGCGTCCGACCCGGCGCGCGGCGGGGCGAGCGCCGCGACCGCCACCGGCCAGCCGGCCTCCGCCAGCAGCCGCGCCGCCACGTAGCCGTCCCCGCCGTTGTTGCCGGGCCCGCACAGCACCAGCGTGCGGCACGGGCGGAAGCGGGCGCGCATCGCGCGGGCCACCGCCCGTCCGGCCGCTTCCATCAGTGTCGGGCCCGATGCGCCGAACCCGGGGGCCAGCGCGTCCGCCCGTGCCATCTCGGCCGGGGTGAGAAGCTCGGCCCTGCCGCCCAGACCGTTCAGCAGTCGGCGCATCGTGCTATCCATGCCGACAGAATGGAACCGGAGGGGACGGCGATGGAAGACTACCAGCTCGACATCCTGGTGCAGGGCTATCCCGGCAAGTCGGTCTGCCACGGCGGGCTGGGCTGGAGCACGATCGTGCTGCTGCGCGGCAATGGCCATGTGGCGCTGATCGATTGCGGCACGTTCAGCCACCGCGCCAATCTGATCGCCGGCCTCGCCCGGCATGGTCTGTCGCCCGAGGAGGTGACGGACGTGGTGCTGACCCACTCGCACCACGACCATGCGATCAACTGGGTGCTGTTCCCGCAGGCGAAGATCTGGATCGGCGCGGACGAACTCGCCTGGTCCGTGAAGGAACCCTGGGGGCGCACGCCGGTGCCGGAACTTTATGTGCGCGAACTGGCCGGGTCGCGGCAGATGCACCCGATGCGTCACGGGCAGGAGGTTCTGCCCGGCCTGACCGCGTTCGACGCGCCCGGGCATACACCGGGCCATCTGATCTTCGTGCTGGCGGGCAAGGAGCGCGACGTGATCTTTACCGGCGACGCGGCGAAGAACCGCCCCGAGCTGCTGACCCGGCGCGCCGACATGACCTACGACCCGGCGATCACCGCAAGCTCGATCGAGCAGATGTGGGATCTCTGGCGGCGCCGTCCCGGCACGCTGCTGGTGCCCGGTCACGATCTGCCGATGGTGCTGGAGGATGACAAGCCGGTGTTCGTCGGCAAGCGGGAGGCAGCGATCACCTCCTGGTTCGACGACGATATCGAGACCACGACGCGCTTCGAACTGACCATCGGGCGCTGAGGAAATGGCCATGCAACTCGGTGCGATGATCCCGCAGAACGACATCGGCGGCACCCAGGGCGCGCTGCGCAGCTTCGCGGCGGCGGCGGAGGAATACGGCTACCAATACCTGCTGGCGGCCGATCACGTGCTCGGCGTCAATGTCGCCTCCCGCCCGGACTGGCCGCGCGACCGCAACACCTCGGCGGATTTCTTCCACGATCCGTTCGTGATGTTCGGCTTCCTGGCCGGCGTGACGAAGCTCGATTTCGCCACGGGCGTGCTGATCCTGGCGCAGCGCCAGGCGGTGCTGGCGGCGAAGCAGGCGGCTTCCCTCGCGCTGCTCTGCGGCGGGCGGTTCCGCTTCGGCGTCGGCGTCGGCTGGAACCCGGTGGAGTTCACGGGACTGAACGAGAACTTCGGCAACCGCGGCCGGCGCTCGGAGGAACAGGTGCAGGTGATGCAGGCGCTCTGGGCATCGCCGCATGTGGACTTCACCGGCAAGTGGCACCGGATCGAGGACGCCGGCATCAACCCGCTGCCGCCCGGCGGGCGGGTGCCGGTCTGGTTCGGCGGGCACCACGAGAACACGCTGAAGCGCATCGCCAAATGGGGCGACGGCTGGATGATGCTGGCCCTTCCTGCCGGGCCGGAGGCGCAGGCGGCGTTCGACACGCTGCGCCGGCTGACCGAGGCGGAGGGGCGCGATCCCGCGTCGCTCGGGATCGAGATCTGGACCTCCACCGGCGCCGGAACCGAGCGTGACTGGCGGGAGGAGTTCCTGTTCTGGAAGCGCGCCGGCGTGACGCATGTGACGCTGGCGAGCACGCACGGGCGGGGCGGGCACCAACGCATCGCCGGACGCACGCTTGCCGACCACATCGATGCGCTGCGGCGCTACCGCGCGGCGGTGGAAGACCTGCTGTGAGTGCGGACGGGGCGGCGGCGGGTGAGGGGCGGGCGGGGGACCCGGCCGGCGAGCTCATCCGCCTGCTCGATGTGATGGC
>JAJZVS010000417.1 GCA_021845555.1 Pseudomonadota bacterium | reverse complement strand
CAAGGGGATGCGGGGGGGGATGCCGGGTTCGATCCGGCCCGGCCCGTGTGGCTCGCGAAATACAACTTCATGTGCCAGATGAAGAACGCCCGGATCGCCGCCCTGCGCGCGCTGTTCGAGCCGCGCTCCGGCCGGCTCGCAATCAGCGCCCCGGACGGCTCGGACGTCGCCGCCAATGCGCTGACCGAGGCCGGGCGGGCGGAGATCGAGCGGTTCCTGACCGGATTCCTGGGCGCGGAGGCGCGCGGCACGCCGCGCTTCCACCACATCCCCGGCCATGTGTTCGGCGACCAGCGCCGCCCGGTCGTCAGCCTGCTGAGCCTGGCCAGCCTGCGCGATTTCGAGGCGCGGGTGGGCGCGCGGCGGCACCGGCGGCGGTTCCGCGCCAATGTCTGGTTCAGCGGCGCCGCGCCCTGGGCGGAGCTCGACTGGGTGGGACGGGAACTCCAACTCGGCGGCGCGGTGCTGCGCGTCACCAAGCGTATCGCCCGCTGCAAGGCCACCGAGGTGAACCCGCTGACGGCCGAGCGTGACGCCGATCCGGTGGAGGAGCTGCGCCGGCTCTATGGCCACAGCGACCTCGGCGTGCATGCCGAGGTGATCGAGGGCGGACGCTTCGCGGTGGGCGACGCGATCGAGCTGCTGCCCGACTGACCGCTCCCGCCGTCCCGCTCCCCCTCCCCTTGCGGGAGGGGGCCGGGGGGAGGGGGCGCGCCGCTGGGCCGAGCCGTTCTCCCCGCGCCCCTCCCCCCGCCCCCTCCCGCAAGGGGAGGGGGAGACGTGCCGGTGCGCGTGCTTGTCGCCGCGCCGGGGCGGCTTTATGGCAGGCGGGTCAACAAGGAGCCGCGCGTGTCCGAGACCGATCCCCATGCCGAAATCCGTGAGGAAGTCCGCAAGCTCTGTGCCCGCTTCCCCGGCGAGTACTGGCGCAAGCTCGATGCGGCGCGGGCCTATCCCTCCGAGTTCGTCGCCGCGCTGACCGAGGCCGGCTACCTCGCCGCGCTGATCCCCGAGGAATACGGCGGCGCCGGCCTGCCGCTGTCCGCCGCCGCGGCGATCCTGGAGACGGTGCAGGCCGAGGGCTGCAACGGCGCGGCCTGCCACGCCCAGATGTACATCATGGGCACCATCCTGCGGCACGGGTCGGAGGCGCAGAAGCGCGAATACCTGCCGAAGATCGCCACCGGCGCGCTGCGCTTGCAGGCGTTCGGCGTGACCGAGCCGACCTCCGGCACCGACACCACCTCCTTGCGCACCTTCGCCAGGCGCGAGGGCGATCATTACGTGGTGAACGGGCAGAAGGTCTGGACCTCGCGGGCGGAACATTCCGACCTGATGCTGCTGCTCGCCCGCACCACGCCGAAGGAGCAGGCGAAGTCGCGCACCGACGGACTGTCCACCTTCATCGTCGATATGCGGCAAGCGCTCGGCCACGGCATGACGATCCGGCCGATCCGCACCATGATGAACCACAATTCGACCGAGATCTTCTTCGACAACATGGTGGTCCCGGCCGAAAACCTGGTGGGCGAGGAAGGCCGCGGCTTCCGCTACATCCTGGACGGGATGAACGCCGAGCGCCTGCTGATCGCCGCCGAGTGCGTCGGCGACGCCAAATGGTTCACCGCGAAATCGGTCGCCTACGCCAAGGAGCGCCGGGTGTTCGCCCGCCCGATCGGGCAGAACCAGGGCATCCAGTTCCCGATCGCCAAGGCCTACGCGCAGATGCGTGCGGCCGAACTGCTGGTGGCGGAAGGCTGCCGCAAGTTCGCCGCCGGCCTGCCGTGCGGGGAGGAAGCGAACATGGCGAAGATGCTGGCCGCCGAAGCCTCCTGGGCCGCCGGCGAGGCCTGCATCCAGACCCACGGCGGCTTCGGCTTCGCCGAGGAATACGATGTGGAGCGCAAGTTCCGCGAGACGCGGCTCTATCAGGTGGCGCCGATCAGCACCAACCTGATCCTGTCGTATCTGGCCGAGCACGTGCTCGGCCTGCCGCGGAGCTACTGATGCAAAAGCCGCTGTCGGGGCTGCTCGTCGTCAGCCTGGAACAGGCGGTCGCCGCGCCCTATTGCAGTTCGCGCCTCGCGGATGCGGGGGCGCGCGTCATCAAGGTCGAACGCGCCGAGGGCGACTTCGCCCGCGGCTACGACCGCGCCGCCAAGGGCATGTCGAGCTATTTCGTCTGGCTCAACCGCGGCAAACAAAGCCTGACCGCCGACATCAAGGACCCGGAAGATGCGGCCTTGCTGCACCGGATCCTCGGGCAGGCCGACGTGTTCATCCAGAACCTCGCCCCCGGCGCCGCCGCGCGTTCGGGGTTCGGCTCGGCCGATCTGCGCGCGCGCTATCCGCGGCTGATTACGGTCGATATCTCCGGCTACGGGGAGACCGGCGAATACGCCGCCATGAAAGCCTACGACCTGCTGGTGCAGGCGGAATCCGGCCTGGCGATGGTCACCGGCCGGCCGGAGGGACCGGGGCGCGTTGGCGTCTCCGCCTGCGACATCGCCTGCGGCATGGCCGCGCACGCCGGCGTGCTGGAGGCGCTGATCGCGCGCGGCATCACCGGGCAGGGCAAGGGCCTGGCCGTGAGCCTGTTCGACGGCATGGCGGATTGGATGAACGTGCCGCTGCTGTTCTTCGAAGGCACCGGCAAGGCGCCGGAGCGCATGGGCCTCGCGCATCCTTCCATCTGCCCCTATGGCGCGTTCGCGCTGGCCGACGGCACGCTGGTGCTGATCTCGATCCAGAACGAGCGCGAATGGGCCGAGTTCTGTGCGAAATTCCTCGACGAACCCGACCTGCCCAAGCGCCCGGGGTTCGAGACCAACGTGATCCGCGTGGCCCACCGCGCGACGGTCGATGCATATATCGCGCGCGCCTTCGCCCGGCTCGACCGGGCGGGGGCCTCGGCGAAGCTGCGGGCGGCGAATACCGCGTTCGGCTTCGTCAACGACGTGGCGGCGTTCTCCCACCACCCGGCGCTGCGCCGCGCGGTGGTGGACACG
>JAJZVS010000024.1 GCA_021845555.1 Pseudomonadota bacterium | reverse complement strand
ATCGATTTCAGCAAAATGACCTCGAGCGTGGTCGCGGTGGTCACCGACGTCGTGCGCGACGGCAAGCGGGTGGTCGGCTACGGCTTCAACTCCAACGGCCGCTACGGCCAGGGCGGGCTGATCCGCGAACGCTTCGCCGGCCGCGTGCTGGAGGCCGATCCCGCCACCCTGCGCGATGCCAGCGGGGAGAACCTCGATCCCGATCGCATCTGGGCGACGATGATGACCAACGAGAAGCCGGGCGGGCACGGGGAGCGTTCCGTCGCGGTCGGCACGATCGACATGGCGGTGTGGGACGCCACCGCGAAGATCGCCGGCAAGCCGCTGTTCCGTCTGCTCGCCGAACGGCACGGGCGGGAAGCCGATCCGCGCGTGTTCGTCTATGCCGCCGGCGGCTACTACTACCCCGGCAAGGATCTCGCCGCCCTGCGCGCGGAGATGCGCAGCTACCTGGATCGCGGCTACACGGTCGTGAAGATGAAGATCGGCGGCGAGGGCCTCGCCGAGGACGCGCGCCGGATCGAGGCGGTGCTGGCCGAACTCGGCGGTCACGGGCAACTGGCGGTGGACGCGAACGGACGGTTCGATCTGGAAACCGCCATCGCCTACGCCAAGATGCTGCGCGACTATCCGCTGTTCTGGTACGAGGAAGCGGGCGATCCGCTGGACTACCAGCTTCAGGCGGCGCTGGCCGAGTTCTATCCCGGCCCGATGGCGACCGGAGAGAATCTGTTCAGCCACCAGGACGCGCGCAACCTGGTCCGCTATGGCGGCATGCGCCCGGACCGCGACTTCCTGCAATTCGACTGCGCGCTGTCCTATGGGTTGTGCGAATACCAGCGCACGCTGGCGATGCTGAAGGACGCCGGCTGGTCCTGGCGCCGCTGCATCCCGCACGGCGGGCACCAGATGTCGCTGATGATCGCCGCCGGCCTCGGTCTCGGCGGCAACGAAAGCTATCCGGACGTGTTCCAGCCCTATGGCGGCTTCCCCGACGGCGTGCGGGTGGAGGGCGGCATCGTCACCCTGCCCGATCTGCCGGGGATCGGGTTCGAGGCGAAGTCCGACCTCTATCCGATCATGCGTGCGCTGGCGGAATAGCGGGCGCGGGCGATGACCCCGCCCACGCTGCCGCCGCTTTCCGAGGTGATCGCGCGCCACGAGCTGACGGCGCGCCGCTCGCTGGGCCAGCATTTCCTGCTCGATCCCGGCCTGCTGGCCCGGATCGTCCGGGCGGCCGGGGCGCTGGAGGGGCGGCACGTGATCGAGATCGGCCCAGGCCCGGGCGGACTGACCCGGGCGCTGCTGGAGAGCTCGGCCGCCTCGGTCAGCGTGGTTGAAATCGACCGCCGCGCCGTCGCCGCGATGCAGGAACTGGCCGCGCTGGCCGGCCCGCGCCTGCATGTGATCGCCGGCGATGCGCTGCGGCTCGATCTGCCTGCGCTGGTGCCGCCGCCGCGCCAGATCGTTGCCAACCTGCCATATAACGTCGCCACCCCGCTGCTGATCGCCTGGTTGCGCCAGGCGGCGGCGTTCGAACGCATGACGCTGATGTTCCAGCAGGAGGTCGCCGAGCGCCTCGCCGCCGCGCCGGACAGCGAGGCCTACGGGCGGCTTTCGGTGCTGGCGCAGTGGACCTGCGCGGTCGCGCTCGAACTGCGCCTGCCGCCGAGCGCCTTCACCCCGCCGCCGAAGGTGTTCTCCGCCGTCGTCTCCCTGCTGCCGCATGCGGCGCAACCGGAACCGGCGCTGTTCGCCACGATGGAACGCCTGACCGCGGCGGCGTTCGGGCAGCGACGCAAGATGCTGCGTGCCGCGCTGCGCGGCGGTCTCGGCGCCGAGCCTGCTGCGCGGCTGCTGGCCGCGACCGGTATCGACCCCACCCGCCGGGCGGAGACGCTGAGCGTCGCCGAGTTCGACCGGATGGCGCGCGAACTGGCAGGTTACGCCGCCGGGACCTGCATTTCCCCGAGATAGGCTTCGCGGATCATCGGGTTGCGGCGCAGTTCCGCCGCACTTCCGCTCAGCACCACCTGTCCGGTCTGCAAGACATAGGCACGGTGCGCGATCGACAGCGCCATGTTGGCGTTCTGCTCCACCATGAAGATCGTGGTGCCCTGCTTGTTGATCTGCTGGATGATGTCGAACACCTGATCGACGAAGATCGGCGACAGGCCCATCGACGGTTCGTCCATGCACAAAAGACGTGGGCGGGCCATCAGCGCGCGGCCCATCGCCACCATCTGCTGCTCGCCGCCCGACAGCGTTCCGGCCACCTGGTTGCGCCGTTCCTTCACCCGCGGGAACAGGGAATAGACGCGGTCCAGATCCTGATCGAACTCGGCGCCACGCTTGCGCAGGTAGGCGCCCATTTCCAGATTCTCGAACACCGTCATGCGCGGGAACAGCCGGCGCGCTTCCAGCACCGGGGCGATGCCGCGCTTCACCCGTTCCGAGGTGGGCAGTTTCTCGATCGGCTGGCCATCGAAGATCACGGTGCCACGGGCGGGGCGGACCACGCCCATGATGGTCTTCATGGTGGTCGATTTGCCGCAGGCGTTGCCGCCGAGCAGGGAGACGATCTCCCCGGCCTCGATCGAATAGTTCACCTTCTTCAGAACGTGGAGATCGCCGTAGTAGGTATCGATATCGTTGAATTCAAGCAACATGCTCGGTCCCCACCTCGCCGGCGGCGGCGGCCTGCGCGTTGCGGCCGAGATAGGCGCGCAGCACGTCTTCGTTGCGGCGCACCTCGGCGGGGGTGCCTTTCGCGATCACGTCGCCGTGGTCGAGCACATAGACGGTGTCGGCAAGCGTGGTCACCACGTCCAGCTTGTGCTCGATCAGCAGCACGGTGAGGCCGAGGCCCTTCAGGCCCTTGATCTGCTCGGCCAGTTCCAGCGTCTCGGCGGGGTTCATGCCCGCGGTCGGCTCATCGAGCAGCAGCAGGCGCGGGCGAGAGGCCAGCGCGCGGGCGATCTCGGTGCGCCGGCGGTTGGCGTAGGACAGCCCGCTGACCGCCTGGCCGGCGCGCGGCACCAGCCGGTTGCCGAAGATCGCCAGGATTTCCATCGCCCAGGCGTCGGCCTCCCGTTCCTCCCGCCGCGTGCCGGGCGGGCGGATCACGGCGGACAGCGCGCCGGTGCGCAGCCGCGCGTGCTGGCCCACCAGCACGTTCTGCAGCACGGTCAGGTTGGGAAACAGGCGGATGTTCTGGAACGTGCGGGCGATCCCCTTGGCCAGGATCTGATAGTCATGCAGGCCCAGGATCTCATCGTCGTGGAAGCGGATGCTGCCCGCGTCGGCAGGCACCAGCCCGGTGATGACGTTGAACAGGGTGGACTTGCCCGAGCCGTTGGGCCCGATCACCGCCACCACCGCGCCTTCCGGCACCTCCAGCGTGACCCCGTTCAGCGCCACCAGGCCGCCGAATTTGACCGTCACGCCGCGCACGCCAAGCGCTGTGACGCCGGGTCGCGCCGACCCGCCCAGGCCCGGCAGGTTCAGTTCCCCGAACCCGCGCTGCACCACGGCGTGCTGCTGCTCGAAGCTCAACGCCGACGGCGGGCGATACGCCGGGATCAATCCCTGCCGGCGGTACAGCATCATGAACACCAGGATGAAGCCGAAGATCAGCTCGATCGACGGCACCAGGTCGATATGTGCCAGCCAGCGGCTGCCCACCAGCCGCCCGAGGCTGTTGAGCCAGCCGGTGAGATCCTCCAGCCACCAGGATTGCAGCAGTTGCAGGAAGAAGGCGCCCGCAACGGCGCCCCAGACACTGCCGATGCCGCCGAACACGATCATCACCAGTATCATGACCGAAACCGGGAAGCCGAACATGTCCGGCGTCGCGGTCTGCAACTTCGCCACATACAGCACGCCGGTGGCGCCGGCGAAGGCAGCGCCGGTGGCGAAGGCCAGCAGCTTGAAGCGGGTGCGGTTCACCCCCATCGCGCCGGCGGCGATCTCGTCCTCGCGGATCGCCATCCAGGCGCGGCCGATTCGGGAATCCCGCAGGCGGATGCTGACGAACACCAGGAACCCCACCAGCAGGATCGCGACGTAGTAATAGGGCGTGGCGTTCACGCCGAAGCTGTGGCCGAACAACTGCGGCGCGGCCACCCCGTTCAACCCCGCCGCACCATTGGTCAGGCTGGCCCAGTTGCGCACCACGATCGGCACGATCTCCCCGAACCCCAGGGTGACGATCGCCAGGTAGTCTCCCTTGAGCCGCAGCGTGGGCGCGCCGAAGGCGATGCCGCAGCCCGCCGCGACCAGGGCGGCGAGCGGCAGCGCCAACCAGAACGACAGGGTGAAATGCACCACGAAGCCGCTGCTTTCCCCCGGCATCTGCGCCACCAGCCCGAGGTACTGGAACGGCACCCAGAAGGAGCTCCAGTCCGGCTGCAACTGGAACGAGCTCAGGATGCCATAGACATAGGCACCAATGGCGAAGAACGCGGCATACCCAAGATCGAGCAGGCCGGTGAAGCCCACCACGATGTTGAGCCCGAGGGCCAGCGAGGCGTAGGCCGCCGCGTTGGCCATGCTGTCGATATCGGCATCGTTGTTGTGGTACAGCGGGAACAGCAGTGCGGCGGCGGCCAGCAGGAGCAGCCCCATCTGCTTGCGGCGGGCTTCGGGAATGGCGGCAAACGGCCGGGCGACGGCAGCGGCGACGGAGGGCATGGCGCGCGTTCCGTTCAGGATTTGCTGGGCGCCAGCCGGCCGAACAGGCCCGCCGGACGAAACACCAGCACCAGCACCAGGATCGAGAAGATGATGACGTCGGCCCATTCGGTGGCGATGAACTGCCCGCCATAGGCCTCGATCAGCCCGATCAGGATGCCGCCCACCATCGCGCCGGGCACGTTGCCGATTCCGCCCAGCACGGCGGCGGTAAAGGCGCGCAACCCGGCGGTGAAGCCGATGATGAAGCTGGTGAAGTTGTAGTAGAGGCCGAAGATCAATCCGCCCGCCCCGGCCAGCGCCGAGCCGAGGAAGAAGGCGGTCATGATGACCCGATCGACATCGACCCCCATCATCCGCGCCGCCTCCGGGTCCTGCGCGGTAGCGCGCATGGCCTTGCCGAGGCGGGACTTCTGCACGAACAACCACAGCCCCGCCATCAGCACGAGCGAGACCACCCAGATCAGCACCTCGCGCAGTTCCAGCACCGCCCCGTCCACGTGCCAGCGCATCGGCGGCAGCGGATTGGGGAAGTTCTTTGCGTCCGCGCCCACCGTGACCAGGATGATGTTGAACAGGATGTACGACACGCCGATCGTGGTGATCATCGCCGCCGGCCCGGTGATGCCGCGCAGCGGTCGCAACGACACCCGCTCGATCACCACGCCGAGCGTGCCGGACGCCAGCATGGTGACCGCGAAGGCCGCCAACAGCACGCCCACCAGCGGCAGTCCGGTCAGGATGATGCTCTGACCGGACAGACCGAAGGACTGCAACGTCCACATGGCGATGAACGATCCCACCATGAACACGTTGAAGTGGGAGAAGTTGATCAGCTCCAGGATGCCGTAGATCAGGGTGAACCCCAGCGCCAGGAGCGCATACATCGCTCCCAGGCTGAGGCCGTTGATCGTTTGCTGCAACAGCAGGGACGAGAAGCTCATCGCCGCCGCGCTCAGGCCTGCGGGGCGACGCCGATGTAGCGGTATTGGGCCGAGATGTCGTTCAGCGGCTTGGCCTTGTCTTCCTTGATCTGGAACACGCTGACGGTGCGGTCGGTCAGGTCGCCGTTGGCATCGAACGACACCGTGCCCTGGATGGTCGGCACCTTGATGTTCTGGATCGCGTTGCGCACCGAGGCCTTGGTAATCGGCTTGTGCGCCTTCGCCAGTTCGGTGATCGCCGCGACGATCACCAGGCCTGCGTCGTAGGAGGTGATCGAGTAGTCATCCGGCGGGATACCGAACTTCGTCTTGAACAGCTTGACGAACTCGGCCGCCTTGTTGGAATCGGTCAGATGCGGGGAGGCGATGGTGGCATACCAACCCTCGGCGGCGGGGAAGCCGGCCGCGGTCAGCATTTCCGGCCCATAGACGCCGTCGCCGCCGCCCTTGATGACCTTCGGCAGGATGTCATAGCTCTGCTTGGCCAGCTTCACGCCGGCACCCATCACGCCACCGTAATAAATCGCCTGCGGATTGAGCGCCTTGATCTTGGTGAGCGCGGTCGTGTAGTCGGACGCCTTCGGGTCGAGCCGGTCGCGGCCGAGCACCTTGATGCCCTTCTTCTTCGCCTCCGCCTCGAACGCATCGGCCAGACCCACGCCGTAGGCGCCGCTGTCGTCCAGGATATAGACGGTCTTCACATGCAGGACCTCGGCGTAGAAATTCGCCATGTTGGGGCCCTGGTAGGCATCGGTGGTCACGGTGCGGAAATAGATCGGCTTACCGGCCGGACGGAACTGCGCGGCGAACCTTGGATTGGTGATATCGGGGTTGGTGGACGAGGGGGTGATGATCGCCAGATCGCCCTCGCTCAGGATCGGCGCCATCGCCTTGCCGGCGCCGCTCATCTGCGGGCCGACCGCGGCCACCATGTTCGGGTCCGAGACCATCTTGCGCGCATTGGTCGCCGCCTGGGCAGGATCATACTGGCCGGCGGTGGCGGTGCCGTCGTCGAACACCACCGCGCGCAGCTTGTAGCCGGGGATCGAGCCCGAGTCGTTGGCGTTGTCGAAGGCCAACTGGGCCCCGTCGCGCATCCGGATCGCGCTGTCGGCGTCGGCGCCAGTGAGCGAGAGGTCGATGCCGATATCCAGCGTCTTCTCCGTCGCGGCCTGGGTCGCCCCGGTCCCGAGTGCGGCGGCGGCGGCGGTGGCGGCGAGCAACTGGCCGGCAGCGCGACGTGTGATCATCAGCCTGAACCCCTTTTGATGTGGCGAGCCGAATTGGAAAGCAACCCCTGTGCCACCGGCTCCAGCATCCGGCGGAGGGCAGAACCGCATTTAGAGTGGGTTCCGGGGCGAGGGCAAGCGCCCCCGAACCGGCCTCCAGCGCGCCGGACGGAGGCGGGGGGCTATCGGCCCAGTTCCCGCGTCATCGCCTCGATCCCGTCCGGCGTCAGCGGGAACATCCGCCCCGCCATCAACTGCCGCACCACCCCGATCGATTGCGTGTGCGCCCAGCCGCCCTCGGGCGTCGGGTTCAGCCAGGCCGAGCGGCGGTAGTGGGTCGTCAGCCGATCGAGCCAGGCCCGGCCCGGCTCCTCGTTCCAATGCTCCACGCTGCCGCCCGGCATCAGGATCTCGTACGGGCTCATGGCGGCGTCGCCGACGAAGATCAGCCGATAGTCCGGCCCATAGGTCCGCAGGACCTCCTCGGTCGGGACCACCCGGTCGTGGCGGCGGCGGTTCTCCTTCCACACCCGCTCGTAGGTGAAATTGTGGAAGTAGAAATACTCCAGGTGCTTGAACTCGGTACGGCAGGCGGAGAACAGCTCCTCCGACAGCCGCACGTGCTCGTCCATCGAGCCGCCGACGTCCAGGAACAGCAGGATCTTCACTGCGTTGTGCCGCTCCGGCACCAGCTTCAGATCGAGCATGCCGGCGTTGTTGGCGGTCGAGCGGATGGTGTCGGGAATGTCGAGCTCGACCGGCGCGCCCTGGCGGGCGAAGCGGCGCAGCCGGCGCAGCGCCAGGCGGAAATTGCGCGTGCCGAGCTCGACGTCGCCATCCAGATCGCGGAACTCCCGCTTATCCCAGACCTTCACCGCGCGCTTGTGGCGCGACTTGTCCTGGCCGATCCGCACGCCTTCGGGATTGTAGCCATAGGCGCCGAACGGGGAGGTGCCGGCGGTGCCGATCCACTTGCTGCCGCCCTGGTGGCGCCCCTTCTGTTCGGCCAGCAGTTCGGCCAGCCGCTGCATCAGCGCTTCCAGCCCGCCGAGCGCCTGGATCTTCGCCATTTCTTCCGGGGTCAGCAGCTTCTCGGCCAGCTTGCGCAGCCATTCCTCGGGCAGCGCGCGCGGGTTCAGCCCCTCCGCCGCCTCCAGCCCCTTGAACGCTTCCGCGAACACGCGATCGAAGCGGTCGAGGTGGCGTTCATCCTTCACCAGGATCGCGCGCGACAGGAAGTAGAAATCCTCCACGCTGTATGCGGCCACGCCTTCGCGCATCGCGCCCATCAGCGCTAGGTATTCGGTCACCGAAACCGGCAGCCCCGCCCCGCGCAGCGCCAGCAGGAAGGGCGCGAACATCAGCCGCCCCCGCGCCGGGCCAGGAAGGCGATCCGCTCGAACAGATGCACGTCCTGCTCGTTCTTGAGCAGCGCGCCGTGCAGCGGCGGGATCACCACATGGGTGTCCTTGCTGCGCAGCACCTCCGCCGGCAGGTCATCGACCATCAGCAGCTTGAGCCAGTCCAGCAGTTCGGAGGTGGCGGGCTTCTTCTTCAGCCCCGGCACGTCGCGGATCTGGAAGAACACGTTCAGCGCCTCGCGCGCCAGATCGGACCGCAGGTCCGGGTAGTGCGCAGCAACGATCCGCTCCATCGTCGGGCGATCGGGGAAGCGGATGTAGTGGAAGAAGCAGCGGCGCAGGAACGCGTCCGGCAGTTCCTTCTCGTTGTTCGACGTGATGATCACCACCGGGCGGTGCTTCGCCGTCACGGTCTTGCGGGTCTCATAGACGAAGAACTGCATCCGATCGAGTTCCAGCAACAGGTCGTTGGGAAACTCGATGTCGGCCTTGTCGATCTCGTCGATCAGCACCACCACCGGGGCGTCGGCCTCGAACGCATCCCACAGCTTGCCGCGAACGATGTAGTTCGAGATGTCATGCACCCGCGGATCGCCGAGCTGGCCGTCACGCAGGCGCGAGACGGCGTCGTATTCGTAGAGCCCCTGCTGCGCCTTGGTGGTCGATTTGATGTGCCACTCGATCAGCGGCAGGCCAAGCGCGGCGGCCACCTCGTGCGCCAGCATGGTCTTGCCGGTGCCGGGTTCGCCCTTGACCAGCAGCGGGCGCTGCAAGCTCACGGCGGCGTTCACCGCGACTTCCAGGTCGCGGGAGGCGATATAGGTCTCGGTGCTGGTGAAGGCGGCCACGGGCAGGTCTCCGATCATTGCGGCGGGCAAGGTGCCCTATTCTCCCCGGGTCCGGCCTCCGGCGGCAAGAGCGAGTGGTCCTCAGCCCCGATAGGTGAGCCAGACCCCAACCAGGAGGACGGCGCCGAAGCCGATCCGCAGCACCGGGATCGCGCCCACCGCCGGGCTGGTCCAGTAGTGGTGGAACGCGACGATCAGCAATCCGCCAAACAGCAGCAGACCGCCCGTCAGCCAGACCAGCTCCTCGTTTCCGAAGAATGCGGGCAGGATCCGGCCCATGTCCGGCGCGCGCACGGCGGCAGGAGTTGGGGATGGCGGGCGGAGAGTAGAGCCAGGGGCGCTGCGCCCGGGCCGCCGACGGTCACGCCGCCGCGCCGGCCCGCAGGCCGCGCAGATGCGCCAGGCTCTCCGCGATCGCGGCGTCGAGGTCCGGCCAGGCCGGGTGCAGGTAGTCAATCTCCAGCGCCAGCAGACCGTCGAAGCCCGCCGCGCGCAAGCGGGCCAGCACCGCCGGCAGATCGATCAGCCCCCGGCCGAGCGGCACGCTGGGCCAGAAGGCGAAGTCGCGCGGGCTGCCGCGATGGGCCGCCACGTCCTTCACATGCGTCGCCCGCACGAACGGCGCCAGCGTGTCGGTCACCGCCAGCGGGTCCTCCAGCATGCGCAGCGTGTTGCCGGTATCGAGGCACACGCCGAGCGCCGAATGATCGAGCGCGATCAGCAGATCGCGCAGTTCGGCCGCCGTCAGGTCGATATGGTTCTCGATCGCCAGCACCACGCCTTCGCGTGCGGCGTGGTCGGCGGCGCGGGCGAGCAGCGGCAGCAGCAGGGCGCGGTGCTCGGCCCAAGGCAGGGTGCGGGTGCGCCGCCCGCCGGCACAGATGCGCATCACCCGTGCCCCGAGTGCGCGCGCCACATCGACATGATGGCGCAGATCGTCGAGCGCACCGGGCAGCGTGCCGGAGCCGAGGCCGTTCGGGTGGCCCCAGGCCCAGACGCGGTCGAGTCCAGCCGCGTCCAGCGCCCCGCGCAGCGCGGTCAGCCTGCCCGGCGCGGCATCTTCCAGCATGAAGGATTCGAGTGAGACGCCCTCCGCGCCGAGCGCGACGGCGCGGGCGATGACCTCCGGCAGGCCCATCCGCCGCCCCGGATCGGTCTCGATCCCCGCATAGACCTCGCCGAAGAAGCGATGCCAGCAGTAGGAGTCGATCCCGATCCGCATGGCGCGCGGCTCAGGACCTGTGAAGAAATCGAACTTGCGAAAGAACGCCCGCTGGAATCACTGATACTTCCGGTGAAGATCGCGCGAAGCGGGCATTCTTTCACAAACTCTCAGCGCGAGTAGAACTCCACCACCAGATTCGGTTCCATCTGCACCGGATACGGCACGTCCGAAAGTTTCGGCGCGCGGGCGAAGCGGCCCTTCATCGCGCGGTGGTCCACTTCCAGGTATTCCGGCACGTCGCGCTCCGAGCTCTGCGCCGCGTCCAGCACCATGGCGAGCTGTTTCGAGCGTTCCTTGACCTCGATCACGTCGTTGTCGCGCACGATGAAGGAGGAGATGTTCACCCGCCGCCCGTTCACCAGCACGTGGCCGTGGGAGACGAACTGCCGGGCGGCGAACGGGGTGATGGCGAATTTCATGCGGTAGACCACCGCGTCCAGCCGGCGCTCCAGCAGCTCGATCAGGTTCTCCGAGGTGTCGCCCTTGCGGCGGACCGCTTCCTCGTAATACTTGCGGAACTGCTTCTCGCCGATGTTGCCGTAGTACCCCTTCAGCTTCTGCTTCGCCATCAGCTGCGTGCCGAAGTCGGTCGGCTTCTTGCGGCGCTGGCCGTGCTGGCCGGGGCCGTAATCGCGCTTGTTGACGGGGGACTTGGACCGGCCCCAGAGGTTCACCCCCAGGCGGCGGTTGATCTTGAACTTGCTTTCGGCGCGTTTGGTCATGGGCGTGTTGCCCTTTCATCGTCTCTTGTTGCACCGGTAGGCCGCGCGAGAGGGGCGCGGCGGGCGCGGACCCCGAAGGTCCGTCCACGTTCCCGGCAGGGGAAGGCGGGCTTCTAGGGGCCGGCCCGGAACTTGTCAAACCGACCGGGCGCCGGCGCCCCGAAGCCAGAAGACGCCGGCCGTCGCTACACCCAGCCGCGTCGCCAGAACCAGATCAGCGGCACGACGGCGCTGATCACGATCAGGGCGAGGCCATAGGGATAGCCCCAGGACCAGCTCAACTCCGGCATGTCCTTGAAGTTCATCCCATAGAGGCTTGCCACCAGGGTGGGCGGAATACCGACCACCGAGACGACGGTCAGCAGCTTGATGATGTTGTTCTGGGCGATGTTGATGAAGCCCAGGGTCGCGTCCAGCAGCAGTTGCACCTTGTTCAGCATCTGTGCATCGTAGTCGCCCAGCGAGACGATGTCCTGGCGCAGGGTCTGGAACCGCGGATGCAGCTCGGCGGGGATCCACTCGCCCGCCATCTGCTCCGTATAGGGCAACAGCCGCGCGATGCCGAGCAGGCTGTCGCGGATATGCGAAACCAGATTGCCCGCCTGCCCGACCACCTTCAGCGCGTCGCGCAGCACCGCGTCGCTCTGCCGCGGCGGCCCGCCGGCGGCGAGGTCGCCCTGGAAGATCCGGCGCGAGACGGCGTCCAGGTCGGCGGTGATCTGCTCCAGCCGGTCAGCCAGGCGATCGACCAGCGCCTCCAGCAGAGAGACGAAGATATGGACCGGGCCAGGCGGCGCGGCGTCCGCGCGTTCGACGCGGGCGATGAAATCGTCGATCGCCCGGCTGGGCGCGAAACGGACGGTGATCAGGCAGCGCGGGCTCAAGGCGAAGCCGATCGGCGCGGCCGCTCCGTCGGCCGTGCCGCTGGGGGTCACCAGGGGGGCGCTGAGGTAGAGCGCGCCGGCGGTGTAGCCGAGGCGGCTCGAGGTTTCGATCTCCTGCAACTCGGCGCGGGAGGCGACGTGCAGGCCGGTCGCGGCCTCCACCAGGGCGGCCTCGTCCGCCGTCATGTGGGTCAGATCGATCCAAGCGGCGTTTTGCAAGGTCTCGATCCGCGCCGAGTCCTCCAGGCGCCGCAGGGCCTGTCCCTCGATCGCGAATGCAGCCAGCATGGGTGCCTCCCGCAACATCGAGGGGGATCGCATCCCTCGCCCGCAAACGGGCTCCGCCCCGCCCTCCCCCGGCGCCGCGCACCGGAGGGGGCGGGGGCGGTCCGGTCAGTTCCGCGCCTTGTCCACCAGCGCGTTCTTGGCGATCCAGGGCATCATGGCGCGCAGCTTCTCGCCGATCTGCTCGACCGGGTGGCCCGCCATCTTCGCGCGCATGGCCTTGAAGCTGGTCTGGTTGACCTTGTTCTCCAGCATCCAGTCGCGGGCGAAGCGGCCGGACTGGATATCGGCCAGCACCCGCTTCATCTCCGCCTTGGTTTCGGCATTCACGATCCGCGGGCCGGAGACGTATTCGCCGTATTCGGCGGTGTTGCTGATCGAGTAGTTCATGTTGGCGATGCCACCTTCATAGATCAGATCGACGATCAGCTTCACCTCGTGCAGGCACTCGAAATAGGCCATCTCGGGGGCGTAGCCGGCTTCCACCAGGGTCTCGAAGCCGCCCTTGATGAGCTCCACCAGGCCGCCGCAGAGCACCACCTGCTCGCCGAACAGGTCCGTTTCGCACTCTTCCTTGAAGGTGGTCTCGATGATGCCGGCCCGGCCGCCGCCGATCGCGGAAGCGTAGGACAGCGCGATTTCCAGCGCGTTGCCGGACGGGTTCTGCGCCACCGCGACCAGGCAGGGCACGCCGCCGCCGCGCTGGTATTCGCTGCGCACCGTGTGGCCGGGGCCCTTCGGGGCGATCATGAACACGTCGATATCGGCGCGCGGGTCGAGCAGGTTGAAATGCACGTTCAGCCCATGTGCGAAGGCCAGCGCCGCACCCGGCTTCATGTTCGGCCCCAGCTTCTCGCGGTAGAGATCGCCCTGGCCCTCGTCGGGGGTCAGCACCATCACGACGTCGGCCCATTTGGCGCACTCGGCCGGGTCCATCACCTTCAGCCCAGCGGCCTCGGCCTTGGCCACACCGGCCGAGCCGGGGCGCAGGCCGACGGCGAGCTCCTTCACGCCGCTCTCTTTCAGGTTGTTGGCATGGGCGTGGCCCTGGCTGCCATAGCCGATGATGGCGACGCGCTTCCCTTTGATCAGGTTCACGTCGGCGTCGCGATCGTAATAGACACGCATGGGCGGGAGTCCTTCAGTTGCGATGATGTCAGATCGTCCGGCTGCCGCGCGCCAGCGCGGCGACGCCGGTGCGGGAAACCTCGGCAAGGCCGAGCGGATGCATGAGATCGATGAACGCATCCAGCTTGTCGGTCGCGCCGGTCAGTTCGAACACGAAGCTCTCGATCGTGGTATCGACCACGCGGGCGCGGAACGTCTCGGCGATGCGCAGTGCCTCCACCCGCTTCTCGCCGGTGCCCAGCACCTTCACCAGTGCCATCTCGCGCGCGATATGCGGGCCTTCGCGGGAGAGGTCGGCGACGCGGTGCACCGGCACCAGCCGGTCGAGCTGGGCCTTGATCTGCTCGATCACCATCTCGGTGCCGGAAGTGACCACGTTGATCCGCGAGCGTCCGCGCGTGTCATCGACCGGCGCCACCGTCAGGCTGTCGATATTGTAGCCACGGCCGGAAAACAGGCCGATCACGCGCGCCAGCACGCCGGATTCGTTGTCCACCAGCACGGAGATGGTGGCGCTGCGGTGGTGGTTGTTGTCGGGTCCCGGCATGACTACACCAGCACCAGCCCTTCGTCGGTGATGCCGCGCGCCTGGTCCTCGTGCTCGGGCCCCAGGATCATGTCGTTATGCGCGGCGCCGGACGGGATCATCGGGAAGCAGTTCTCCATCGGATCGACCGCGATATCGGCGATCACCGCGCGGTCGGAGGCGATCATGCGGTGGATCACGTCGTCGAGCTGACCGTAGTTCTCCGCCCGCAGGCCGGTGGCGTGGAAGCTGTCCGCCAGCTTCACGAAATCCGGCAGCGCGTTCGAGTAGCTTTCGGAATAGCGCGAGCCGTGCAACAGCTCCTGCCACTGGCGGATCATGCCCATATACTGGTTGTTCAGGATGAACACCTTCACCGGCAGCCGGTATTGCGCCAGCGTGCCCATCTCCTGGATGTTCATCAGGATCGAGGCTTCGCCGGCGATGTCGATCACCAGCGCATCGGGGTGCGCGATCTGCACCCCCATCGCCGCCGGCAGCCCGTAACCCATGGTGCCGAGGCCGCCCGAGGTCATCCAGCGGTTCGGCTTCTCGAAGCCGAAATGCTGTGCCGCCCACATCTGGTGCTGGCCGACCTCGGTCGTGATGAACGTGTCCTTGGACTGCGCGCGGGTCAGTTGCCACAGCCGGCGGATCGCGTATTGCGGCTTGATGAGCGCGCCCGGCGCGGTGTCCTGGGTGAAGCGCAGGCTCTGCTTCTCCCGCCACACGTCGATCTGCCGCCACCAGCTTGCGAGCCCGGCGCGATCCGGCACGGCGGCATCCGCGTCCCACGCTGCGATCAGCGCCGCGATCGCCCGGCCGGCATCGCCGATGATCGACACATCCACCGGCACCGTCTTGTTGATGCTCGACGGGTCGATGTCGATATGGATCTTCTTCGCATCGGGGCAGAAAGCGTTGAGCCGCCCGGTCACCCGGTCGTCGAACCGCGCGCCGATCGCCAGCAGCACATCGGCGCCGTGCATCGCCAGATTGGCCTCATAGGTCCCGTGCATCCCCAGCATGCCGAGGAACTGCGGGTCGGAGGCGGGGAACGTGCCCAGGCCCATCAACGTGTTGGTGCAGGGAAACCCGGTCATGCGGACGAAACGGGTAAGTGCCTCGGAAGCCTCCGGCCCGGCGTTCACCACCCCGCCGCCGACATAGATCACCGGCCGCTTCGCGCCTTTCAGCAGGGCGATGGCACGGTCGATCTGCGCCGGATCGGGTTCGGTGCGCGGGCGGTAGCTGCGATGCGTACTCACCGGACCGGCATACGGCGCCTTGCCGATCAGGATATCCTTCGGCAGGTCGATCACCACCGGCCCCGGCCGGCCGGTGCGGGCGATGTAGAACGCCTCGTGCACCACCCGGGCGAGATCTTCCGAGCGCTTCACCAGGTAGTTGTGCTTGGTGGCCGGGCGCGTGATGCCGGTGGTATCGGCTTCCTGGAAGGCGTCGTTGCCGATCAGATGCGTCGGCACCTGCCCGGTCAGGCACACCAGCGGAATGGAATCCATCAGTGCGTCCAGCAGCCCGGTCACCGCGTTGGTCGCGCCGGGGCCGGAGGTCACCAGCACCACGCCGACCTTGCCGGTGGACCGGGCATAGCCCTCGGCGGCGTGCACCGCGGCCTGCTCGTGGCGGACCAGGATGTGGCGGATCGCGTTCTGGTTGAAGATCGCGTCGTAGATCGGCAGCACCGCGCCGCCGGGATAGCCGAACACGACCTCCACGCCCTGGTCCTTGAGCGCGCGGAGCAGAACCTCCGCGCCCGCGGCGTTCGGCGCCTCCTGGTTCGGTTCGGTGGTCATCGCCGGCTCCCGTGATCGCATGCCGCGGGGAGCGCGCCCCGGCGGCGAGAGCGGCACGCATAAGGGGCATGTTGCGGCGCGTCAACCCGCGGCATGAATAAACTCGCCAATATCCGCCATGAATCTTTCCGAAAGTTGCGCTTGACCCGCGATTCGCGCATGGATCATATGCGTCCGCCCGTCCGGGGCCAGCGCATGATGACGGAACCAGGTGCTCTGGCGCTTCATGTAGCGCCCGGTGGCGGCGATCGCGCGCACCGCCGCCTCGGCCAGGGAGATCTCCCCGCGCAGATGCGCGGCGAGTTCCGGCACGCCGTGCGCGCGCAGCGCCGGCAGGGCGGGATCGAGGTCCTGCGCCAGCAGGTCCCGCGCCTCCGCAAGCGCGCCCTGTTCCAGCATCGCGGCGAAGCGGACGGCGGCGGCGGCGCGCAGTTCCTCCCGCGGGGGGTCGAGCAGGACGGCGGCGAAGCGCCACTCCGGCGCCCGCGGCTGTCCGCGCGCCTGCCACGCCGCCAGGCCGGTGCCGGTGCCGCGCCAGACCTCATACGCCCGCGCGATCCGCTGGCGGTCGGACGGGCGCAGCCGCGCGGCGCTGGCGGGATCGACGGCGGCGAGGCGCGCATGCAGGCCAGCCGACCCCAGCTCCACCAGCAGCGCCCGCGCCTCGGCCCGGGCCGCCGGGCCCGGATCGGGGATGTCCGCCAGGCCCTCTGTCAACGCCAGCAGATAGAGACCGGAGCCGCCGCACAGGATCGGCAGCCGCCCGGCCGCGCGCGCCGCCCCCATCTCCGCCAGCGCCGCGGTGCGCCACCAGGCCGCGGTTGCGAGCGCCGCGGCGGGACGGACGCCGTAGAGCACATGCGGCGCCAGCGCCTCGTCCGCCGGCGTCGGGCGGGCGGTGAGGATGCGGAGCTCGCGATAAAGCTGCATCGCGTCGGCGTTGATCACCACCCCGTTCATCCGGCGCGCCAGCGCGAGCGCCAGCGCGGATTTCCCGCTAGCGGTCGGGCCGGCGACGATCAGGGCGGTCCCGGCGGCGGGCATCGCCGCGCGTCAGCGCCCGCCCGCCGCCGGGGCAACGCCCGGCCGCGGACCGATGATCGGAGAACGCATCGACACCCTTTTCGGTTCCACCCGGCCCGGCCGGCTCCGCTTGGTGCGGCGGCCTATAGCACGCCGATCAGGCGCGCGGCGGCGGTGCCCCGGTGCGCGCCCTCGCATAGCGCCGCTCCCCGGTGACCGGGTTGTACCAGACGTCCACGGTGGCCCCGGTGGCAGGATCGCGGAACCGCTCTCCGGTCCCTTCCCAGCCGGGCCCGGGCGCATCCTCGGCGATGC